>CAYLIR010000381.1:0-1504 GCA_964383515.1 uncultured Acidimicrobiaceae bacterium | reverse complement strand
CGTACTCGCGACGACCTATCCGGGGATGATGCTGTGGAGGGAGCGGCTGTTCGCATTCATGGCCCGGAACGCAACACCGCCAACACGCCATTTCCACATCCCGCCGAGCAGATCGCTCGAGGTCGGTGTCCAGGTCGAGATCTGAGGCTGATGTGTCTCGGCATGTCGATAGAATCCGAGCATGCATGAAGCGCAATTCCAGGGATCAGAAGGCAAGGTGTTCTATCGACGCTGGGAACCGGAGGGGGACCCCGTTCGGATCGTCCAGATCGTCCACGGGTATGCGGAGCACGGAGGCAGGTACGCTCACGTCGCCGACGCTCTCACTGCGAGAGGGGCAGTCGTGTATGCCGACGACCACATAGGACACGGTCGCTCCGCTGGCGAGCGTGCGCTGATCACGGACTTCGACCACGTCGTCGACGACCTCCACACGCTGTCGAAGATCGCAAAGAAGGAGTATCCCGGCATCCCGTTCGTGCTCGTCGGGCATTCGATGGGAGGTCTACTGTCGGGCCGGTTCGGTGAGCGTTGGCCAGACGAGGTTGACGGCATCGCGTTCTGCGGATCCGTCATCGGTGACTGGGAGTGGGCGAGGGAAGCCATCGCCGCACCTGAGCTTCCGACGTACGAGTTCAACCCGCTCGACGTGTCGCGTGACCCCGAGGCAGGCGCCTCGTATGCGTCCGACCCGTTGGTGTACCACGGCCAGTACAAGCGGGGCCTTCTCGAAGCAGAGGTCGAGGCGCTCGACGCGTTCGCTGCCGAGATCGACAAGCTGACCATGCCTGTCGCCGTACTGCACGGCACCAAGGATCCGTTCGTGCCATATGAGCGTTCCGTCCAGGCAGTGAACGACATGGCGACCGAAGACGTCACCATCCATCTCTACGAGGACGGGCGCCACGAGGTCCTCAACGACTCCAACCGTGACGAGGTCATCCATGATCTCGCTACCTGGATCGAACGGGTCGCCTAGGTCGAACGATGGACCTTCTTCACGCTCCGCTCCCTGTTGACGCGTCGGTCAGGGCGAAGATCCGTTCGGTCGTCGTACCGACGGAGCACGGTGGTTGGGGTTTCACCCTTGAGCCGATCATCCTCGGACTGCTCGTTGCTCCGTCCGCGTCGGCATGGGAGATCGCTGCTGTGGCGTTGAGCATCTTTCTTGCGAGGAGGCCTGTCAAGTTCTTCTCCACAGATCTCGTACGGGGACGTTGGCTGCAACGATCGACGATAGCGCTGCTGTTCGCCGCGCTCTTTGCCGGGATAGCCCTTGCCGGTGTGGCTGGAGCGTTCGTCACGGCAGCTGGCCCGTTCTGGATACCGGCACTCATCGCTGTTCCGTTCGCACTGATCGCTCTGCGCGCCGACGCGCATGCGAAGAACCACGAACTGGTCGCTGAGCTTTCGGGTGCTATCGCCATCGGTGCGACGGTCGCAGCGATCACCGTGGCGAGCGGCTGGGATCTGGCTCCCTCCCTTGGGCTCTGGCTCGTCCTCG
>CAYLIR010000380.1:0-1507 GCA_964383515.1 uncultured Acidimicrobiaceae bacterium | reverse complement strand
CGTTCTTCTTCTTTCGCCTGAAGGCGTCGCATCTCACGGTTCAACTACGTACTCCTCAGTAGTTCGCAGGGGTGGCGGGATTCGAACCCACAACATCCGGTTTTGGAGACCGGCGCTCTGCCAGTTGGAGCTACACCCCTTCGGCCAGCCTGGGCCCCGGCGGGTGAGTATATGTACCCCTTACCCGAAGTGTAAACCGATGGCGACGCTGCCGGGGAGAAACTCGTTGTCGATCGTCGGCTGCTCACGGTCGACAACGATCAGGCTCGGGGATCAGGCGGCCCTATGGCGATAGAACCGAACGAGTGCGACTGTGCCAGCCGCCGCCGTCGCGAGCGCTGCAGCTGCCGCGACAGGAACAACGTGGTCCCACCGTTCGTCGGGATCAGGCACCGCGACTGGGCCAAGCGAGTCCATGACGTGCTTCGTGAGCCCTACGGGCACTGCCATGTGCGCATCTCTGAGCTCGGCAAGCTTCTCGTACATCTCGCGGTAGAACGCGTACTCGTCCTGACACGATTCACACGACTCGATGTGGCTCCACAGCCTGCCACTGATGGTTCCCGTTCCAACGGTCGGGAGGGCAATGTGCACAGCCGAACACAGCACGCTCATGCCGCACCATCCCTGCAACCGTCGAGCCGTATCCGAAGTTCCTTGCGCCCGCGGTGCAGCCGCACCTTCGCAGCGGTCACCGAAATCCCCAGATGCTTGGCTATCTCCGTGTGGCTCCAGTCGTAGATGTCCTTGAGCACGACCACCGACCGGATCGAGTGCGACAGATCCTGGAGGGCAGCTTCGATCTCCTGGCCGATAGACACTGACTCCCCGGCTCTGATCGGGTCGAGCGTTGTCGATCGCGGCTCTGCGACGAGCGAGTCCAGCGAATCGAGCCTGACACGGTTCTTCTTGTCTCGATGGGTCCATGCTGTGTTGACTGTTATCCGGTGCATCCATGTGGAGAACTTCGCATCACCCCTGAACTTCGGCATGGCTCGCCACGCGCGGACAAAGGCGTCCTGGGTGATGTCGCGAGCGTCGTCGCGGTCTCTGACCAGCCGGACGGCCAAGGTGTACACCTCCTGTTGATGGAGCGCAACGAGCTCACCGAACGCGTCTCGGTCGCCGTCCCTTGCCCGATCGACGAGGGTATCCGGCTCCATGAATTCGACTCGTTCACGCTCCACTGTGTTACCCGCCCCCAGCCCCGAGGCCCACGGTGCCCGTGACGAGCTGGTCCTCACCGCACGACAGGACGACAGAGACCCGGTCGTTGTCGACCACGGTGCCTATCGATGCCTGGTCCCCAGGGAACAGCGCAGACCGGAACCGCACCTGTGACGATGCAACCCTGCGCCCCCCGCCTGCGGCCGCTGCTTCCTCAACAATCCACGCGTGCATCAAGAGCCCGTGGACAACGATCCCTTCGAGGCCAGAGGCGACGGCGAAGTCGTGGTCCCAATGAAGCGGGTGGAAGTCCCTGGTCGCCGCGGCGTATCTGACCAGG
>CAYLIR010000379.1:0-1515 GCA_964383515.1 uncultured Acidimicrobiaceae bacterium | reverse complement strand
TTCCTGTCGAACGTGGTGAGCGAGCATTGTAGCCCTCGATGCAACGAGGATTTCGTGGTGGGTCGCCTGGGACTTGAACCCAGAACCTATTGATTAAGAGTCAATTGCTCTGCCAAATTGAGCTAGCGACCCGCTGGCACGATGCTAGCAACCGCCACCATGTACCTACCTCGCGTACCCCATGTCTGGTAGCGCACAACGCCGTATGCGCTGTCTGCAACACTGGGTACGCGGTATCGGGTTGGGGCAGTGGTGCGGTATCGTATCGGTTCCGACATCGGGCTGTGGCGCAGCTTGGAAGCGCACCTGCTTTGGGAGCAGGGGGTCGTCAGTTCAAATCTGACCAGCCCGACAAACGAGATGAGGCCGCGTATGCAACGCTGGCTCATCTCACTGTGGCTTTGTCGCCCAGACGACCAGGTCGATCGCGGTTGCGTCCGCTGACTCCACGTATCGTTCCCGCTCGCCGAGTTCGATGACTTCGAGGCCTTCGACGAGCGGCGCCATACGATCTGCAGTCCAGAGGATCTCCGGGTACGGGGGACCGCCCACCCCGTGTTCGATGTTCGACAGGGCATGGCCGACGGCGAAGAGCGTGCCGCCAGCTGCCACGGCGTTGACAGCGCGGGCGAACGCCTGGGTGGTCTCGGTCTCGGGCAGGTGGAGATAGAAGATGACAACGAGGTCGAACTTCTTCGTTGGTTCGAAGGTCGTGGCGTTTGCAACGACCCACTCGACGGGTATCTCCCCGGCGAGCTGCCGTGCTTTGTCGATACCTACTGCTGAGAAGTCGAACGCCGTCACATCCCAACCCTGGGTTGCGAGCCAGATGGCATTGCGGCCTTCTCCGCATGCGACGTCCAGGGCGGTGCCTGGAGGGACTCCTGCAACGAGCGGCGGCAGGAAGAGGTTCGGCGATGCAGACCACATCAGCTCCGCACCTTCATATCGCCGATCCCACATCGAACTGTCCATACTGTCATGGTACGACGGCGGCACCGCGAAGATGGTGAGGTGCAGGCGACCTGGCGTGCGTTCGAGACCACAGGGCGGTCGAGGTGGTACTGACCGACAGTGACAGGCAGCGGTGGCGATTCCGTCAGAACCACGCCATTGGCATGGCAGGGGGAGTTGTGCGAGGAGAACCGCCGTGGCAACGCCTTCCTGCACGCCCGAGGTCCAGAGGTTGTACACATCGAAGATGGCACGCCCGGAGGACGACATCGACATGGCACGCGTCCTTCGCCTCACGACGCGGTCGCAACGCACATGGTCTGCGGAAGCGATCGCACGCAATGATCTCGGGCATCCCTGGAGCGATCTGCTTGACATGGTGAGCCTCGGACATCACGAATGAACCGTGGACGTCGGTAACCTGTCACACGTTGCGGGTGTAGCTCAATGGTAGAGCCCCAGCCTTCCAAGCTGGTTACGCGGGTTCGACTCCCGTCACCCGCTCGGCCGGTGGATTCGATCCGCGCCGGATATGCCCCCGTAGCTCAATTGGATAGAGCA
>CAYLIR010000378.1:0-1564 GCA_964383515.1 uncultured Acidimicrobiaceae bacterium | reverse complement strand
GATCGATCCTGAATTCGACCAACCGGCAACTGCCACAGGGGATGCGCAGGTGCCTGGCCCCGACAACGCCGAGGAGGAGAAGGAAGCGCCCAGAGACCCGCTCGTGTCCCCAGAAACGATACGAGTTGTCAGAATCGGCGCGTTCATCCTGAGTCCTTTCGTTGCAGTGCTGCTCGCTGCGGTTCTCATCATGTTGGTCAAGGTGCGGAGACGCCGCAGGCGCCGGGTCGATGGCTTGGGTCACGAGCGGATAGCGAACGGTTGGAGAGAGGTGACCGACTTTGCAGTCGATGCAGGGCGAACGATTCCCGATGGTGTCACACGGCGCGAGGCTGCGCAGCTGATCGGCGCCGGGACGGTTGGGCTTGCTCGGCGTGCCGATGCTGGCGTGTGGATGGCAGGAGAGCCCGATGACGAGATGGTCGAGGCGTTCTGGGACGATATCGTAGATCGTCTCACGAGCATGAAGCGCGACATGGGATTCCTCGGGCGGATCAAAGCCAGTGTCTCGTTGCAATCGCTGAGGGGTCAGCGGATCCTGCGGTTCGGTCGAGTCGGTGGGAGGCGGAGATCGTGACCGCTGACATGGGTGGCGACGAGCGAGTGGTGACGATCCACGGGCATGGTGTCGGTGATGTAGCCACGTTCGTGGTGAAGGCTGCTCAGGAGCGTGGCTATTCGGTTGCCGCGACCGGCCCCGGACAGTTTCGCATGGTCAGGCAGGAGCGACCGGTGTGGGCTGTCGTCGCTGCGATCCTCGGCTTTCCGTTCCTCGGCCTTGGACTGCTGTTCCTGCTCGTCAAGAAGGTGGATAGCGGGAGTGTGGCTGTTTTCGATGGCAGGGACGGGACGAAGGTCCGTTTCGTGGGTGCGATCGACGAGGACATTGTCGATGCGTTGCTTCGTGTCTCAGATTCCGGGAGCCGGGTTCGCGAACCGCTACCACCACCACCTGGCTCACAGCGAGACGTGGTCGGGGGTGCCCGACGCGCATCGCAGCCTCCAGCTCCTTCTCCCGACCCCGATTCGGCTCAGGATCGCCACCGTGCCGTAGGTGTGCCGTCAGCACGGCTTGTCCCACCACCCGCGGAACCGCCAACGGTCATCGATGCTTCGCCCCTCATGCGTTCCGATCGGCTAGGTTCAGCAACCGACCCGAGTACGGATGAAACCGTTGCGCGGCCCAAACAACGGCGAGGTAGCGATGAGAGTGTCGCGGTTGTTCTCCCGGACGGACGATCAGAGCCACTCGGCACGGGCGTGGTCATCGGACGGGATCCGGAACCACCCCATGGAAAGCAGGGACTGTCCCCTGTGGCCTATCAGGACGCATCGCTTTCGAAGACACACATGATGGTGGAACCAAAGGGTTCAAGGATCGAGGTCACCGACCTTCACTCGACGAACGGGACGTGCATCGTCGACTCGGGTACGGAGACACCGTGTGCTCCAGGGGTGTCGACAACGCTTCCGGAAGGAGCAGAGATCCTTGCCGGGGACGTGACCGTTCGGATCCGGGTGCATCGATGAGGCTCAAACTGACCCTTGTTGCAGGCGACGAGTC
>CAYLIR010000377.1:0-1575 GCA_964383515.1 uncultured Acidimicrobiaceae bacterium | reverse complement strand
CGGCGATGTCTGGTGCCGCGAACGCGGTGTGGCTCGGGACAGCGCCCAGCCATTTCTCCACTTGGACCAGGCAGGTTTGCGCTGAGGGGCCTTGAGCGAGCTGGGAGGTACCCACGTCCCGAGTGAGCACGTTCGGGTTGCCGTGCAGGCACGTCCGCTCCAGTGGTTCCTCTTCCCCAGGTGCGAACCACGCCCCCGTAGGCAGTTGTACCACGCTGCTGCGTACCTCGTTGGTTACGACTGCACCGGCCAAGCACGCGCCCCGTAGATTGAACACCCGCACGACATCACCGTTCTCGATCCCTCTCCGCAGGGCGTCGTCGGGATGGATCAGAATGGGTTCCCGGTCGGCGATCTCGGCGTTCCGGCTGGTCACCCCGTGGTCCCACTGGCTGTGCAGTCGCGTCTTGGGTTGATTGGATATCAGGTGGAGGGGAAAGTCCTCTCCGGCGTTGCCGAGCCATTCGAAAGGCTCGATCCAACTCGGGTGGGGAGGACAGTCGTCATACTGGTAGCCGGCGATGGTCGTGGAGTAGAGCTCGATCTTGCCGGATGACGTTTCCAAAGGGTTCGCCTCCTGGTCCGTTCTGAATGCTTGGAGCAGAACCCTGTCGGGCGGCCGGGCACCTTCGCTCCTGTCGATGAACCCCTCGTCCCAGAACTGTTCGAATGATGGGTAGTCGGGCTCACGCCGTCGGAGCTGTTCATAGAGGTGTCGGACCCACTCTTCGCTCGTGCGCCTCTCGGTGAAGCGCTCTCCAGCGCCGAGCCGATCTGCGAGCTCAGCGAAGATGTCGTAGTCGTTCTTCGCTTCGCCGATCGGGTCGATAGCGCGATGCATTGCGAAGAGGTGCGTGTCGTTGGGAGCGCCGCCGATGTCGTTTCGCTCGAGCGGTGTCGTTGCTGGGAATACGATGTCGGCGTGCTTCGCCGTTGCCGTCCAAAATGGCTCGTGCACAATGACGGTCTCGGGACGTTGCCACGCGCGCCGGAGGCGGTTCAGGTCCTGATGGTGGTGGAACGGGTTCCCTCCCGCCCAGTAGACCAGGCGGATGTCCGGGTATTCGTAGTCATGGCCGTTGTATGCGAATCGGTCGCCCGGGTGGAGCAGCATGTCCGCGAGCCTTGCAACCGGTATGAACGAGTCGATATCGGACGTACCCTGTTCGAAACGCGGCAGCCACGTCTTGGTCGTCCCGTTGCCGATGGTTGCGACGGATCCGTAGCCGATTCCGAATCCTCCGCCGGGGAGGCCGATCTGCCCGAGTGCTGCAGCGAGAGCGATGGTTGCCCAGATCAGTTGTTCACCGTGGTGGGCTCGTTGTGTCGCCCAACTCACATTGATCAGCGTGCGGGCGGAAGCCATCGCCCGAGCCAGGTCCCGGATGTCGGTTGCCGGAACGGTGGTTATGGCCGCCGCCCACTCTGCATCCTTGGGGACGCCGTCGGTGGATCCGGTTACGTAGGCGGCAAAGAGCTCCCAGCCGACGCAGTGGCTGGCCACGAAGGCCGCGTCGTAGAGTTCCTCGCTGATCAGCGTGTGAACAAGGGCGAGCATGAGGGCAACATCGGTCC
>CAYLIR010000376.1:0-1578 GCA_964383515.1 uncultured Acidimicrobiaceae bacterium | reverse complement strand
CTCTTGAAGCTCGTGTTGATCATCACGAACATCGGCAGAAGATAGAACAGGGCCATCATCGTGAGCGGGATATACACCCACGAACGGCTCGCCTTGTGCCCGGGCATCGCAGCGGCCATCAGCCCGCCTCCTGTCGCAGCGAGTACCACAGGTACGGGATGACGAGAATGGCAACTGAGACGAGCAGGACGATGCCGATCGCAGCTCCTCGGCCGAAGAAGAATCCATCGAACGTCGTTGTCCACATGTAGATAGCAGGAACATCGAGGGCAACCTGCTTGCCTGCCATTGCGATGATGAGGTCGAAGACCTTCAACGAGCTGTGCCCGAGGATGATCACCGCAGCGAGGGTGACCGGCCACAGCAGCGGCATGATCACTCTGCGGTAGAGCTGGAACTCGTTCGATCCATCGACCCGCGCTGCTTCACGCAGTGCCTCAGGGACCGCGCGCAGGCCCGCAAGATACAGAGCCATGGTGTAGCCAGACATCTGCCAAACCGCGGGTATCGCGACCGCTGCGATCCCCCAGGTCGGGGTCGTGTGCCAACTGTTGATGAGGAAATCGAGGTGGAGGTTGTGGAACAACAGGTTGAGGCCGCTCAGGCGGTCCCCCTGTGCGGGGTTCATGAGCCAACGCCATACAACCCCGGTGACGATGAATGAGATCGCCATGGGGAACAAGAAGAGGCTCCGGTAGAAGCCCTCGGCCCTGATGCCCTTGTCGAGCAGGATCGCGAGAGCCAGCCCGATGAACAGACAGCCGAAGACGAACACGACGGTGAATATCGCGGTATTGACCACATCGATGTGGAACCGGCGATCCGAAGCGAGATTGACGTAGTTCGTTGCACCGACGAACGTGTAGTCAGCGGCGAGGCCCTTCCATGCGCTCACCGACACCCTGGCAGTCCATCCGATGAACCCGTAGATGAAGACCATCACGAGGATCAACGATGGCAGCACCCACAGGACACCCCACCAGTTCTCCATGCGGAACCGCTTGCGCACTCTCGGTGGAGGATGCACAGGCGTATCAACGTCAGCAGTGGCTGTGGTCACCTTCGCATCATGCCTTCCTCACAAGTGAGTGGCCCGCCCCCCATGGCGGGAGATCGGGGGACGGACCACTCGAATAGGCCATATGTATCAGGATCGGTACGGTCAGCCGGAGGCTTCCGCTGCCGCCGCGAGCGCCTGCTGGAATCCGGCGACGTCACCGTCGACAAGGAACAACCCAATAGCGGTATCGATCTCAGACTTCCACGAGTCGTTGGCGACGACACCGTGTGTCAGCGACCCCACGACCCTATCCGATGCCCAGTCGTCCATGGCGGACAACAGGTACTCACCGTACAACGAGCGGTCTGCATCGCTGCGTGCGGGGATCGAACCCTTTACCGGGTTGAACGCGTCCTGGCCCTCGATGGATCCTGCCACGGTCAACCATGCGATCGCGCCGTCGCGATGGGGCGCGTTCTTCGCAAGCACGAAGCTATCGGAGAGGAACTGGAAGTTCCCGCCGGTGCCTGGGACTGCGGCCCACGTGTATCCGACCTGTGGCTCTGCGCCTACCTCGC
>CAYLIR010000375.1:0-1582 GCA_964383515.1 uncultured Acidimicrobiaceae bacterium | reverse complement strand
GCGGGCCTCGTAGCCATGGAGCACT
Organism: uncultured Acidimicrobiaceae bacterium; assembly: GCA_964383515.1. Lineage (GTDB taxonomy): Bacteria > Actinomycetota > Acidimicrobiia > Spongiisociales > UBA5794 > JAMBLL01. The sequence continues at coordinate 1,557 of CAYLIR010000375.1, read as the reverse complement.
TCGATCACCACGAGGTGGAACGACTCAACGCCCTTGCCGAGCGCGCGATCGACGGCATCACCGAAGCGATCTCACGCACAGGCGCCCAAGCGTGCGTGACCGGTGGCGGTTCGATGTTCAGGGTCCATCTGAAGCCGCATCCTCCACGCAACTATCGGGAGGCGTTCTCCGACGAGGAGGAGAAGCGGAAGCTCACGATGCTTCTGGATCATCTTCAGGATGCAGGCTTCGTCATGATCAACACCTGTTCGGCAACGATATCGACACCTATGGGCGTCGATGAGGTCGATGCCCTCGTCGACGCGCTCGAAGCGGGGTTCAGGAAGCTCGCGTAGATGTGCGTGGCCTGGGCGTGCGGCGCGCATCCTTGGTACGGCAGGGCGTCGCGTGCCCCTTATCGGCAACTTCTACGATCTGACGCTCTGACATGTCTGGATGGGGTGTGCCGGTAAGCGACTACGATCACCGTGATGGGCGACTACCACGTACACCTCCACCCGCACGGACCGTACACGGGCACGGGTCCGCCTCCCGGGCACTACCCCGTAGGCCACATCGAGGCGTACGTGGAGGCTGCCCACGCCAACGGTGCCTCGGAGGTCGGGTTCACGGAACACCTCTACCGCTGTATCGAGTCCAAGGGCATCCTCGGCAAGTGGTGGATGGACGATCCGCGCAAGGATCTGCGCGAGTTCACGAGATCGTACGTCCGTTCAGAGCGCGTCCTGTCTCTGGAACGCTACGTGCAGGCTGTCGTGGACGCGAAGGACAGAGGGTTGCCCGTCAAGCTCGGGCTTGAGGTCGACTACTTCCCGCAGAACGTGGATGCTGTCGTGGAGTTCCTCGCACCGTATCCCTTCGACTTCCTGATCGCATCGACGCACTGGGTCGGTGCGTGGGGGATCGATCTCGGCGAGCAGGAGCACGAGTTCTCACGCAGAGGAGCGCGTCAGGCGTACGAGGAGTACTTCGCCATCGAGACCCAACTCGCCGGTTCGGGGCATTTCGACGTTCTTGCACACGCCGACGTGGTGAAGAAGCGGGGTGTGTTCCTTCAGCACGATCCGCTCGATCTGTACGAGGAATTGGCGGTGGCTGCTGCGCGTGGTGCAACGGCGGTCGAGGTGTCCACAGCTGGCCTCTACCAGCCCGCCCGCGAGATGTACCCAGCGACGAGGTTGCTCGAACGGTTCTTCAACCACAACGTGCCGATCACCCTTGCCTCCGATGCCCACGTCCCTCACCACTGCGGGCGGGACAGAGATGCCGCCGTCGAGCTTGCACGCAGCGTTGGCTACACGCAGCGCATCGAGTTCACCAAGCGGGTCGGAACGCTCGTACCGCTCGAAGAGCCGCAACCGTCCGAGAGCGGAAGCCTTGCCTCGTGACAGCCTCGTGACGGCATGGGCCTGCTACAGCATGGGGATGCGGTGCTGGCTCGCGAAGTGGTCGGAGTGCTCGTAGAAGAGAAGGCGCACATCGGCTCGTTCCTATCCGACACGCCTATCCGACACGCCTATCCGACACGCCTATCCGACACGGCGCCGTGCCATCGTC
>CAYLIR010000374.1:0-1584 GCA_964383515.1 uncultured Acidimicrobiaceae bacterium | reverse complement strand
GCGGTCTGGCAGAAGGAGGAGTCGGTGTCGTCGCCATCTCGGATGACGTGGCATCAAGCGGTTGCGTGATCGCCGATCATCCGGACGTGATCGAGGCCGTCAAGGCGACTTCTCAGCAGATCATCGATGGCACCCTTGTCGTCGAAGACCCGATGCTCGCTCTGCTGAATGGCTAGGTCCATCTGACGTCTCGGCGCAAGGAGCCACTGTGCCCGTCGGAGTGCCCGCACTTGAACTGATCGGAATCACCAAGCGATTTCCCGGGGTCATTGCCAACGACAACATCCATCTCAACGTACGGGAGGCGGAGGTTCACGCCATCGTCGGCGAGAACGGCGCCGGGAAGTCGACTCTGATGTCAGTCCTGTACGGGCTCTATCCGCCAGATGAGGGCACGATACGAGTCCGGGGGCAGGATCGTCGGTTTGGGAATCCGCTCGAAGCCATGGGTGCCGGCCTCGGCATGGTCTTCCAGAACTTCAAACTGTTTCGATCGCTGACGGTTGCGGACAACGTCGTCTACCGCGACGAGCCGATCAAATGGCGTTTCGCTACCGACCGCAAGGAGGCCGACCGGAGAGTCGCCGAGCTTGGAGAGCGTTTCGGGCTGGTGGTCGACCCACGGGCGCGGGTCGAGGATCTCTCGGTCGGAGAGCAGCAACGAGTCGAGATCGTCAAGGCTCTCTACCGCGACGCACGGATACTCATTCTCGACGAACCAACGGCCGTCCTGACGCCACAAGAGACCGAGGCTTTGTTCGATGTGATGCGGCGGCTCAAGGAGGACGGCCGGACGATCCTCTTCATCACACACAAGCTTCGCGAGGTGATGGAGGTCGCCGACCGGGCGACCGTGCTGCGCCATGGCCGCGTCGTGACTGTACGCGAAGTCGCCGAAACGAATCCCGGTCAGCTCTCGGCCGACATGACGGGCCAGCCTGTCAACCTGGACGTGCGGCCCCCGGAGCGTGAACCCGGGAACGTGGTTCTGTCGGTCGACGGTGTAACAATCACTGACGGGAACGGTGTCGACAAGGTGGCGGATGTGTCGTTCACCGTGGGTGAGTCTGAGGTCCTCGGCATCGCTGCGATCGCTGGCAATGGGCAGGAAGAGCTGCTTCGCGCGGTGGCCGGCTTGATTGCTGTTTCGAGTGGGACGGTCTCGGTCCTCGGTACACAATTGGAATCGATGTCGGTTGAGGATCGGCGCGCAAGATTCCTCGCTTATGTACCCGAGGATCGCCATGGCGTAGGCAGCGCAGGGGCCGGGTCAATCAGGGACAACCTGCTGATGGGCTACCACCGACTCGATCGATTCCAGAGACACGGCTGGCTAGATCGTTCCGCCGTCAGCGATCACGCGCACCGACTCATCGACGAGTACGACATCGCGGTCTCTGATGATGATGTCCCCGTCTCATTCCTGTCCGGCGGCAATCTCCAGAAGGTGGTCATCGCCCGCGAATTCGGCCACGAGGCACCGTTGCTGATCGCCGAACAGCCGACGCGCGGCGTTGACATTGGTGCCATCGAGTTCATCCACCAACAGCTCGTCGAGTACCGCGATCGAGGGGGGGCCGTGTT
>CAYLIR010000373.1:0-1609 GCA_964383515.1 uncultured Acidimicrobiaceae bacterium | reverse complement strand
GCGGTTGTCTCCCATGACCCGAACGTCGATCCCGTTGGGGCGTGTGTCGGCGCCCGCGGCTCGCGCGTGCGCCAGGTTGTCAACGAGCTCAAGGGTGAGAAAGTCGACATCGTCGAGTGGGATGAGAACCTCGAAACCTTCATCGCAGAAGCGTTGAGCCCTGCGAGGGTTCAGGCCGTGCGCCTTGAGGACGATGACACGACTGCTGTCGTCATCGTCCCCGATCACCAGCTCTCACTCGCCATCGGCAAGGAAGGACAGAACGCACGCCTCGCTGCACGCCTGTCTGGCTACAGGATCGACATCCGATCCGAGTCTCAGGATCTGGGCCTCGATGTCCAAGACGATGACGACGTTGCGTTCGAGACGGTCGAAGAAGGCGACGGGGCGGGCTCCGCGCCGTCCGAGCCCGCAGTCGACGCTCCACAGGGCGCTGTTGCTGAAGGAGCTGGAGAAGCAGCAGAACCCGTTGCTGGTGAACCGGCTGCTGTCGCCGACACAGCTGAAGGAGCTGTTGCCGAAGAGGCGGACGCAGAGGTGCCGATAGAACACGAAGATCACGAAGAGGGCGCCGATCACAACGAGTGATCGGCTGAACTGACCGCGCGGAGGAAGTTGTGGCGAAGACACGGATATACGAACTGGCGAGGGAACTCGCACGAGCGTCGAGGGACGTGCTCGAGCGCGCCCAGAGCCTCGGCCTCGATGTCAAGACAGCATCGTCTGGTCTCGATGAGGAAGCCGTCGCGCTCGTGCGCGCCTCGTTCGACGCGCCAGACACCGACACGGCACCGGAGCCCGAGCCTGAGCCCGAGCCTGAGCCCGAGCCCGAGCCCGAGCCCGAGCCCGAGCCAGAAGTTGCTCCAAAGGTCGCTGAGCATGTGCCGGAGATCCACGTCGTCGGTGGCGATGTGCATGTGCCGGAGATCCATGTCGTCGGTGGCGATGCCGCTACCGAGCCGACAGTGCCTGACGGTGACGCGTCCGGTGACCTTGACGAAGAGGACGAAGAGAAGGTGTTGCTCGTCGAGCCGGGCATCACGGTGCATGAACTCGCGCGCATGGTGAAGATCCGAACGGCAGACATCGTCAAGGCGCTCATGTTCATGGGTGAGATGGTCCCCGGCGGAGGCGAGATACCCGTTGACGCCATCGAGCCGCTCGGCCGTGAGCTGGGCTGGGAGATCCTCGTGGCAGAGTCCGATGAGCCTGAGGAAGAAGCAGGGCGACAGCGCCATATCGTCGAGTACGACGACGACGCAGCCACGCAAGAGCCTCGTCCACCCGTGGTGACCGTCATGGGCCACGTCGACCACGGGAAGACCCAGCTGCTCGATACGATCAGACATGCCAACGTGATCGAGGGCGAAGCTGGGCGCATCACCCAGCACATCGGCGCCTATCAGGTCGAGGTCGACGGTTCGAAGGTCACCTTCATCGACACACCGGGCCACGAGGCGTTCACCGCCCTGCGGGCGCGGGGTGCGGAGGTGACTGACATAGCGGTCATCGTGGTTGCGGCGGACGATTCCGTCATGCCACAGACGGTTGAGGCGATCAACCACGCGAAGGCTGCCGATGTTCCGATCATCGTTGCGATCAACAAGAT
>CAYLIR010000372.1:0-1629 GCA_964383515.1 uncultured Acidimicrobiaceae bacterium | reverse complement strand
CGCGAGAACACCGTAGCTCAGCAACGCGACACCCCCTGCGGCATCTGGGACGGCGAGCTGGAACGCAGCTTCGGTGGCTCCTATCAAACCGACGACGAGGAACATCGCCGCGATGACGAGATGCGTGCGCGCTATCGAGATGCCGCCTTGCGTGGCGTCGATGTGCTGATGCTCTTCAGATGAAGTCTCTGCCGTCACGCTGGCGGCACCCTCCTGGTGCGGTGGTCTGTCATGCCCCGAACGGGGGCGAGCGAAACTCTAGCCACACGGTGGGCGACAATCCTCATATGACGTGAAGTTTCTCTCCCCAGCGCGTTACTTGCTTCGCGATGTTGCCATACTGTCGGCGTCAGCTTTGACTATCGGAGGCAGCAGTGGCGGCGTACACTCCGTGCAATGTGGAGGGGTAGCAGGTGAACGAACGACGACGCACGATCGTGGGCGTTGGCCTCGTCGCGCTCGGGATCGCCATCTCGCTCGTTGGGAGCACAGCGGTGCATATGGCGCACGCACCGGTTGTCGACACGTTCGGCCGTCCCGTGTTCTCCGGTTTCCCTCGTGGTTGGCAGATCGTCCTGATCGCCCAGATCGTCGCCGTTACGGGCGTTCTCATCGCCATGGCGGGCGCAGCATTCGGATTCATCTACCAGCGGCCACTGACGTGGGCTCGCGCGATGTTCGGCGCCGTGCTTTTCGCCGGTCTCATGTTCATCCTCTTCGCCGTCATCCCCAACGAGTTCCTCACACTCACCCAGGCCACCCTCGAGTGGACTCCACAGAAGATCTTCGTCACGATTCCGCGTGCGCTGACGCTCAACAACGAGATAGCGATCTCCTATGCGGCGCTCAAGGACATGATCTCTGCGGGATACGTCACGACACTGCTCTTCCTCATTCCCGTGCTGATGTACAAGTGGCAGGAACGGGCGAAGCAGGAGCCCAAGGACAAGCCTGCGCCCGTGTCTGACTACGGCAGGCCGCTGCGAGTGGATCTTTGATGGCAAAGGACGTATGGCTGGAAACACCGCCGATGCGTGACGACTATCAGCTCGCGCTGGTCGACACGGCCTACATGGCAGCTGCTGTCAAGCCCAAGCAGTTCATCCATATCGATGAGTCCGAGTGCATACTGTGCGCCGGCTGCGTCGATATCTGTCCCTGGAAGTGTATCCATTTCTTCTCCCCCGAGGTTGTGACAGAGACGTTCGGTGTCGAGGATCCCAACGACAACGAAGAGAACGGGGCTGTGTTCGTCATCGACGACACGGAATGCACGCGGTGCAAGCTATGTGTCGACCGTTGCCCAACGAACGTGATCACGATTGGGAAGTTCGGTGGATCGATAGCGGAACAGTCAGACGATTTCACGATGGCACCCTGGGAATACGACTCGGGGAACAGAGACACGAAGAGCGGCGTCGCGTATGGCGTGCGCTGGTAGACGACGAGGAGACCTAGTTGGCTGACGGCAGCGAAAAGTCGGGCGTCAAGAGCGCCGTTGCCGGCATGGGCGACCATGTCAGGAACTCACAGGTGTGGAACTCGATCTTCCGCCCAGGGTCGCCCATGCGCGCGGATTCTGGCGATTCGCCGAGGAACCGCGCCTATGTCGTGATGAACAACGTCCTG
>CAYLIR010000371.1:0-1633 GCA_964383515.1 uncultured Acidimicrobiaceae bacterium | reverse complement strand
CGGTGCGTCGATCGCCTGTGCCGAAACGGGAGACTGCGAGTTCTTCTCTGACACGGTCGGTGATTTCACCGTCACGTACGTTCTCGAAGACGCTGTTGGCCAGACAGCCACTGGCACGATCAACGTCGTCGTCAAAGGCAAACCGCGTGCCCCCGGTGTGCCGTCGATCGAAAGCGTCGGGGACTACATCGTCAACCTCAGCTGGGCAGCTGCGGACATGCAGGGAGGAACCTTCGTCACCTACCATGTCACCGCCGTCGAAACAGGTGTCACGAAACAGTTCACGAACACCGGTGGCGTGTTCGACGGCCTCACCAACGGCAACGTGTACCACTTCACGGTCCTTGCTGAGAACGAACTCGGCATGGGTGAAGCGTCCAACCCATCGAGCCCGGCGATACCCGACCGCGTCCCTGACCCACCCGTCGGCGCATCGATCATCGACTACCAGGACAGCCAACTCACCCTGACATGGTCGCCTCCACCAACCGCAGGAGAGTTCACACCGATCAAGCAGTACCAGATCTCGATCGGCGGCCAGACACTCCTCGTCGACGGATCAACGACATCGCTCGTCGTCGGAGCAGGCGGCGCAGGCGATCCGCTCCAGAACGGCACCGACTACACCTTCACCGTGCGAGCCCAGAACAGTGCAGGCGTCAACAACGGCTGGGGGGACTGGAGCACGGTATCGGGCACCGAACGCCCCTCGCGCTACCCGGACCCGCCGACCGGCGTAGTGGCTGTGAACTCGGGTGACGGCGGGTCGCCACGCCTCACCGTCACCTGGTCGCCACCAGGATTCGACGGTGGCCGCGCGATCACATCGTATGACGTGTGCATGTCGAGTGGCCCATGTCAAGCGATCTCGTCAGGAACCGTTGCAACATTCGACGCGACACGCGATCAGGCCGTGACGTTCAGCGTCGTCGCGGTCAATACCGACAAGAACCGCAGCGACTCGGACCCGGCAACATCACCGAACGTTGTCGCTGTCGGGAACCCAGACGTACCCGTGATCAGCAGCGTCACCTCAGGAGACAAGCAGATCGTCGCCACCGCAACGACCGCCAACAACTCGGGATGCAGCACCGTATCGATCCAGTACTCCATCGACGGGGGATCGTCGTGGCAGACCAGCGGCACCTTCACCGGCCTCACCAACGGCACCCAGTACACCGTCGTGTCGAGGGCCGTCCTCGGAACGAACTGTGGGACACCAGGCGTCACCTACCAGAGCGGGAACAGCGCAGGGGTCTCCCAAACACCGTACGGGCCACTCCAACAACCCACCATGACCGCATCCCTGTCAGGAACGACGATCACCTGGTCATGGAACGCGAACCGCGCAGACGACGGCAGGCCCTCATGGAACGCGACACTCTCGGGTGAATGTGCGGGAGACACACTCCCCACCGGCACCTACACACACAACTACGGCTACAGCTCAGGCAACAGGACGTGCACGATCACCGTCACCGCGAACGGCCTCACGGCCAAGTCTGCATCCGCAACGAAAGCAACACCGCCACCTCCGCCACCTCCACCACCTACGCCCTACAACCTCTCAGGAACCGCGGGACAGTGGTTCCCCGGGCCCCCCCCGTCCGCCCCCCTAGCAGAAGTCCGGAAC
>CAYLIR010000370.1:0-1636 GCA_964383515.1 uncultured Acidimicrobiaceae bacterium | reverse complement strand
AGTGGGAAGAAGAAGGCCATCTCCTGGAACCCGTCGACATCGAGTGTGAGCGTTGCGTTCGATGGATGGTCGGCCTGTGTGACGATGCTCGTCGCCCCGGCAGACATGGCAGCGTCGGTCACCTCCGCATCGAGCCTCTTGGTATCCACTCCTGGTGCGTAGCGCACGAGAATTTCACTGGTTGACACGGATCCAGGAAGCTGAGCGACACGTGTCTCGTCGACGAAGAACACGCCGAACTGCTTGGGGTCTGGGAAGGCCTCCTGTGTGCTTGCTGCAGGCCAGATGTACTCGGCCGACGCGGCGATGCCCGTGAGTGTGAGATCGAAGGGCTGTGCAGCGTGTACGGTGAGGCCATCTCCAATGGACAGCTCGAAGGTGCGGGCAACGTGCATCTCAGCGATCGCCACAGCCGAGGTTGCGTTGGAGAGATACGATCCCTGCTGGATATCGAGTGCGTCGACCAACGGCTGGTGAGCCGGGGGAATGCCGACGAGCCGTCCTCGGATCGTCTCCCCTGCCACCGTGACCGGGAGGTCTGCGGTGTGCCGAGTCTCGACACGCGTGACGCCCGGGATGCTCTCAAGTGAGGAAGCAAGGCTCTCATCTGCTCCCGAGATCGTGATGTCAGCGAAGGAGAGCCGGTCGTATGTTCGCTGATAGCTCGCGGTGAGGTTGCGATAGGAGTCGTAGGTAGCAGCGAACATCATGACACCGATGACCATCGTCACGCCAACGGCGATGAACTGCCATCGCATGCGCTGCATGTCTCTCGTGCGCTTTGTGGCGAGAGCGGTCACCATTCCAACTCCGCTGGGGGAGTCGGGTCTGGGTTGCGCCTATCGCTGGATATCCTGCCGTCCCTGAGCCTGATGACTCGGTCCGCCATCGCAGCGATCGTCGAGTTGTGGGTTACGAGGAATACCGTCCGATCCGTGCCTTCTGTCGTTGATTTGAGGAGCTTCAGGATGGCGCGGCCTGTTGCGAGATCCAGCGCACCGGTTGGCTCGTCACAGAGCAGGAGTGGCGGGTCCTTGACGATGCCCCGTGCTATGGCGACACGTTGCTGTTCCCCTCCTGAGAGTTGAGCAGGGAAGTTGTTTGCCCGTCCGCTCAAGCCGACGTCAGCGAGCATCGTATCCGATCGAGCGTCGGGGTTGTCGCCGGTGATCTCCGCGATGAGGGCAACGTTCTCGTGGGCAGTGAGTGTCGGAACCAGGTTGTAGAACTGGAAGACGAAGCCGACGGTCGACCGCCGGTACTCGGTTCGTTGCCCATGTGACATGGTTGCGATCTCCACGCCATCGACGATGAGGCTTCCAGAAGTAGCAGGTTCGAGGGCACCGATCTGGTTCAGGAGCGTCGTCTTGCCCGAGCCGGACGGGCCGAGGAGAACCACGAACTCGCCAGGGTCGATCGAGAAAGAGACTCCGTCAAGGGCACGGGTAGCAGTAGCCCCTTCGCCGTACAGCTTGGTCAGCTCATGTGCAACGACGATCGGCTGAGCCATAGGTCCTTCTCTCTCGCGGCGTACGTGAAAGATTATAGTCACTCCAAAGTACAATGCACTACAAGAATGAAGTGCCACTAAGATGGGGCCAACCATGACGGGCCTGAGAAAACGCAAACGGCAGCA
>CAYLIR010000369.1:0-1644 GCA_964383515.1 uncultured Acidimicrobiaceae bacterium | reverse complement strand
GCCGAGATCATCGAGCATCTCCAGGCCCAGGGATACGTCCCCGTCGTGGCGCCGATCGCCAGGGGGAAGGATGGCAAGACGTACAACCTCAACGCGGACACTGCCGCCGGGGCACTCGCTGGCGCCATCGGGGCTTCGAAACTCGTGTTCCTGACGGACGTCGAGGGGCTCTATCGCGACCTCGGCGACAAGGACAGCCTCATCCCGAAGATCACGACGGGGGAACTGTCGCGCGTACTCGACTCCGGTTCGGTGTCTGCTGGCATGGTGCCGAAGCTGGAGGCATGTGTTGCGTCCGTCGACGCAGGTGTGCAGTCTGCGCACATCCTCGACGGAAGGATCCAGCATTCCCTGCTGCTTGAGATCTTCACGCCTGAAGGGATCGGCACGATGGTCACGCAGGAGCCGCGCGATGCGAGCTGAAACAGAGTCGAGGAGACGATTCATGCGGTCGATTCTCGCCAACAGCTCCGTGACCAGCCAGGCGCAACTACGCGATGCCCTTGCATCCGGCGGTTTCGAGGTGAGCCAGGCGACCGTGTCCCGAGATCTCGATGCGCTCGGAGCGAAACGGGTGAGGACCGCCGAAGGTACCGTGTATCGGGTTGGCGGACAAGGCACGGATGCCCACAAGGTCGCCCTCTACGAGGCAGTCGACGACTTCGTCCAGTCGGTTGCGATCTCGGGGAACCTGATCGTCTTCCATGTACCCCCCGGCGCTGCCCAGTTCGTTGCGAGTCGGATCGATGCGGCCGGCGTTGTCGGAGTTGTGGGCACGATCGCAGGCGACGACACGATCGTGATCGTCGCGGACGACACCATGGGGGCCGAGATCATTGCACAACGAGTACAGGGAACGGAGAAGGAATGAACAGGGACGTCAACAAGGTCGTGCTTGCCTACAGCGGTGGACTCGATACGTCGGTGATCCTCCAGTGGATCAAAGAGGAGTACGGGGCTGAAGTTGTTGCTTACACGGCAGACGTGGGCCAGGGCGAGGAGGTCGAGGAGGCCAGGGTCAAGGCACTCGAAACGGGAGCTGTCGAGGCGATCACTGAGGATCTGCGCAGAGAGTTCGTTGAGGACTATGTCTTCCCCGCATTCCGTGCATCCGCTCTCTACGAGGGGTACTACCTCATGGGCACTTCGCTGGCTCGGCCGGTGATATCGAAGGGCCTCGTGCGCGCTGCGATAGCAACAGGTGCAGATGCGATCGCCCACGGTGCGACGGGCAAGGGCAACGACCAGGTGCGGTTCGAGCTCTCTGCATACGCGCTCAAGCCGGACATCAAGGTGATAGCGCCGTGGCGCGAGTGGGAGCTCAAGGGCAGGGCAGACTGCATCGCGTACGCAGATGCGCGTGGCATACCGACACCGGTCACCCCGGAGATGCCGTACTCGATGGATGCCAACATGCTGCACATCTCGTACGAGGGCGGCGTGCTCGAGGATCCGTGGGCCGGTCCTCCCCCCGGCATGTTCCGTATGACCACCGATCCGGAGAACGCCCCCGACGAACCGGAGACGGTCGTCGTCGGGTTCCGGGCGGGCAACCCCGTATCGGTCAACGGTGTCGAGATGAAACCGGTCGACCTGCTCATGACGCTCAACGAAATGGGAGGCCGTCACGGAATCGGACGGGTC
>CAYLIR010000368.1:0-1645 GCA_964383515.1 uncultured Acidimicrobiaceae bacterium | reverse complement strand
ATGGTCAACTGCAACCCCGAGACGGTCTCGACGGACTACGACACCTCGACACGTCTCTACTTCGAGCCGCTCACCGCCGAGGACGTCCTCGCGATCGTCGACGTGGAGAAGCCGATGGCCGTCATCGTGCAACTCGGGGGCCAGACACCCCTCGGTCTTGCCCATGCCCTCGCAGACGCCGGTGTCCCGATCGCTGGAACCGCTCCGGATGCAATCGACATGGCAGAGGACAGGGACCGCTTCGCACAGCTGTGTACCTCGACCGGGATACCCCAACCACCCAACGGTATCGCCCGATCCGCTGAGGAGGCGTTCGCCGTTGCTGACAGGATTGGGTTCCCCGTCCTTGTGCGGCCGTCGTATGTGCTCGGTGGCCGGGCGATGCGGATCATCTACTCGGTCGAGGACCTCTCGAGGTACCTCACCGATCTCTACGGCGGCACCGATGCAGGATCGATGGACCTGGCCCGTTCTCCATTGCTCGTCGACCGGTTCCTCGAGTCGGCCATCGAGGTTGACGTCGATGCGATCTTCGATGGCACGGATCTCTACATCGCGGGTGTGATGGAGCACGTCGAAGAGGCAGGAGTCCACTCTGGGGACTCAGCATGCGTGATACCTCCGGCCACACTCTCGGCATCGATCATCGAGACAGTGGCCGGGTATACCCACTCCCTGGCCTCCGGACTCGACGTGTGCGGGCTCCTCAACATCCAGTTCGCCGTGCAGGGATCGGACGTGTTCGTGCTCGAGGCGAACCCGAGGGCGTCGCGGACGGTTCCGTTCGTCTCCAAGGCGACCGGGATACCGATAGCGAAGATCGCCACCAGGGTGATGATGGGCGAGACCATTGCGGACCTCATGCGCAGCGGCGACCTCCCTGCCGTGACACCCGAGCTCCCCTACACGGCGATCAAGGAGGCTGTGCTTCCCTGGACGCGGTTCCCCGATGAGGACACGATGCTCGGGCCCGAGATGCGTGCCACGGGAGAGGTGATGGGTATCGCACGCGACATCAACTCCGCGTTCGGCAAAGCACTGCGTGGTGCCGGACATGTCGTACCCACGGAAGGATCGGTGTTCTTGTCACTCGCTGACAAGGACAAGGCACGGGGCAAGGACATCGCCGTCGTCCTCCAACTCCTCGGGTTCACGATCTACGCGACGGCGGGCACAGCAGCATTCCTCAAGCGCCACGGAATCGAGACGACGCATGTGGACAAGGTCGGCGATGGCCCCATGAACGCGGTGCGCCTGATCGAGGACGGCGTGATCGACCTCGTCATCAACACCCCTGCAGGAGGCAAAGCCCGTGGCGACGGTCTCCTCATCCGACGCACGGCAACGCGTCGACGTATAGCCTGCGTGACAACGGCATCGGGAGGAATGGCCCTGGTACTCAGCATCATGGCGACACAGGGAGCAACCGAGTCGGTCGTGCCACTCCAGGAGCACCACGAGGCGGTGGCATCGTGACACCCGGCCTCGGTGTGGGCCTCGGGCCGGTGGCGCTTGCGACACCGTTGGTCGCTGCTGCCGGGACCGTCGGCTCCGTTGTCGAGTTCGCCGACGTCATCGATTGGCGTCTCTACGGCGCTGCAACAGCCAAGTCGGTCGCCCCGGAGGCGTGGAAGGGGAGGATCCC
>CAYLIR010000367.1:0-1658 GCA_964383515.1 uncultured Acidimicrobiaceae bacterium | reverse complement strand
CGTACCTTGGCTCGACGTTGAGAGGGAAGGGGTCGACAACGATCCTGCGCGGTTCAGTCACGTACTCGGACGACACATGAACCCGGGACTCCTGGCGCTCGCCGACGGAACGATCCTGCGGGGCACGTCCGTCGGCGCACCGGGGGTCGCAGCCGGGGAGGTGGTGTTCAACACTGCCATGACCGGGTACCAGGAGATCATCACCGACCCGTCATACGCAGGCCAGGTGATCACGTTCACGTCTCCCCACATCGGGAACTACGGCACCACCCGCCTCGACGAGCAGGCAGATGTCATCCACGCCAGCGGTGTCATCGTGAGGTCCATGTCGCCGGTTGCGTCCTCGTGGCGGTCACAGGGCGGACTGGCTGAGTACCTCGGGTCGCGTGGCGTGGTGGCATTGAGCGATGTGGACACTCGGAGACTCACGAGGCACATCGCCACTTCAGGATCCATGCCGGCGGCGCTCGGATCGGGTGTCGATGAGCGTGAACTCCTCGACATGGCGCGGGCCGCGCCATCCATGGCTGGTCGGGACCTCGTCTCCGGGGTCACAACAGATGCCGTGTACCGGGTGCCTTCCGAGGGTTCCACGGGCGCCGTCGTTGTCTACGACTTCGGCGTCAAGGGCGACATCCTCGCATCGCTCACCGGGCGGGGCCTCTCGGTCATCGTGGTTCCCGCCATGACACCAGCGAACGAAGTACTTGCGATGGAAGCCGACGGTGTGTTCCTCTCCAACGGGCCGGGAGACCCTGAGCCACTGTACGAAGCGATCGCGTCCGTCCGGGGGTTGGTCGGGAAGACACCGATCTTCGGTATCTGTCTCGGCCATCAGATCCTCGGGCTTGCACTCGGGCTGAGGACGTACAAGCTCCCCTTCGGACACCATGGGGGCAACCACCCGGTGCGCGACCTCGCCGACGGGACCGTCGCGATCACCGCACAGAACCACGGGTTCGCCGTGGACCTCGGTGTCTCGGCGACCGTTGCATCACCGTTCGGGGATGTCGAGGCCACTCACCAGAACCTCAACGATGCCACAAACGAAGGGCTTCGGTGTCGTGAAGCAGAAGCGTTCTCGGTGCAGTTCCATCCCGAGGCAGCACCCGGACCACGGGAATCCCTGGCATTGTTCGACCGGTTCGCAGATGTGATCGCTGGCGTCCATGCCTAGGCGCACGGACATCGAATCCATCCTCGTCATCGGCTCGGGACCCATCGTCATCGGACAGGGATGCGAGTTCGACTACTCAGGCACCCAGGCGATCAAGGCCCTCAGGTCGCTCGGGTACCGGGTGATCCTCGTCAACTCCAACCCTGCAACGATCATGACGGACCCGGAGATGGCCGATGCGACGTATATCGAGCCGATTGCCGCCTCCACCATCGAGGCCATCATCGCAAGGGAGCGCCCCGATGCGGTGCTCCCGACCCTCGGAGGCCAGACCGCCCTCAACGTGACGATGGAACTGGGGGAGGCCGGCATCTTCGAGGCGTACGGCGTCGAGGTGATCGGTGCTTCGCTTGCCGCGATCGAGGCGGCAGAGGACCGGGGCAAGTTCAAGGCGATCATGGACGCCGCTGGGATCATGACGACCCGTGCACACTATGTCACGTCGACGAGTGGGGCCACCGACGCCCTTGGGGACCTGGGA
>CAYLIR010000366.1:0-1684 GCA_964383515.1 uncultured Acidimicrobiaceae bacterium | reverse complement strand
CGCGGAGGCTTCCTTGGTCGTCGTCCCTTCCGGGTCGTTGCTCGCGGCGGCGAAGCCGAGCTGCACCGAGGCCATGGGAAGAGCAATGACGATGAGCAGAACCGCACCGGCGATGGTGAGCGGCCACGCGTGGTTCTGGACGAAGCGGCTCCACCGGTAGAAGAACGTCTCCTCGATCGGCTTGTCCGATGAGATCGATACCTGCTTCTTGAGCGGTCCCCAGAACCGTCCTGCGATCAAGACGACGACGGCCGGGACGATCGCGGCCTCCAACACGGTCATGTCGAGTGCCACGCCCACCATGGCGAGCGCCACGAGCGCCGCGGTGAGCAGGCCACCGCGGCGTGTCACCCGGATCCGGTCGCCTGTGAGGCCCATGAGCGCCGGCAACAGTGTGACGGATGCCACCATCGTGACCAGGACCGTCGTCGACGCCGCGACGGCGAGACCGGTCACGAACGTGATGCCCATGAGCATCATGCCGAGGAGCGAGACGACGACCGTCACGCCGGCGAACAGCACAGCCCCCCCGGCCGAGTTCAACGAGGCTCCGGTGGCGTCCGGCACCGATAGCCCCTTGTCGAGGTACTCCTTGTGGCGGGTAGCGATGAACAGGGCGTAGTCGATGCCGACGCCGAGGCCGATCATGATCCCGATCGTCGCCGCGAAATCCGGCATTTCGATGACGTTGCTCAAAGCAGCAGTGATCAACACGCCCACTCCCACGCCGCCGCTGGCCGTTGCGATGGGGAGACCCAAGGCGAGCACGGATCCGAACGCGAGGATCAGGACGAAGATCGCGAATGCGAGGCCCAGCAGCTCTGAGTCCGGAGTTTCCCGCTAGCGGAACATGTCTCCGCCGAGAGCAATCTGCACACCGTCGATCTCGGGAGTCACCGCACCGATCTCTTCTGCGATCCGAGCACCTTCTTCGATCGTCGTTCCGGACGTCACGATCAGTTGCGCGTACGCGATCTTCCCCGGCGCGTCCCCGTCGGACGCGATCTGGGCACCACCCATCGGCGAGTACGGGCTGATGGCGTTCACCACGCCGTCGACCTGCTTCACCGCCTCGAACATCTGCGACATCGCGGCCTGCACCTCAGGGTCGGTGACCCCCTGGTCGGCCTTGAAGACGATGGTCCCTTGATCGCCGCCGGCGCTCGGGAACTGGGTGCTGAGGATCTCCAGCCCCTCGCTGCTCTCCGATGCCGGGGCCGAGATATTTTCGGTGAAGGCCGGCCCTAACGTGACGCCGACACCGACAAGCATGGCCGCCGTGACGACCCATGCGATGATGAACCGCACGGGATGGGTAGCAGCGAACCGACCGAGACGCGTGAGCATGAAGAACTCCCCAGAATGAGACAAGCTGACTTAGATGCGACAAAATGCATCATCCTCTTGGAGGTACCGCATGCCCGACGCTGAGACCACGACGAACGCAAGTTCAGCGGACCCACCGCGTGATGCTCGATGCCGCCGGGGACCTGCTGAGATCGCACGGGCCCAACGCGGTGACGCACCTCCGTGTGGCCGAGGCATCCGGCGTCGCACGGGCCACCGTCTATCGCCACTGGCCGAATCGCGCCGACATCCTGCTCGATCTGCTGCGCAGGAGCGCCGATCCCCGCCCGAGCCTCCCTCCATCCGACGAGTCCATCGCCGATCGGGTGACGGCGGG
>CAYLIR010000365.1:0-1686 GCA_964383515.1 uncultured Acidimicrobiaceae bacterium | reverse complement strand
TAGGCTGCGAGATCCTGGGCGACGAGCACGACCTCCTGGACACCGCCATCGACGAGCCCCTCGATCTCGGCGACGATGTTGCCACCGGGCCGCGACCGTTGCTTGCCCCTGATGAGCGGTATGGCACAGAAAGCACAGGTCTTGTTGCATCCCTCTGCAACCTTCACATAGGCGTACGGCATTGCAGGCGTGGGCCTGCGAACACCATCGAGGATGTCCATGTGGGACCGCTTCACCCCGGAGATCTGGATCGGCTGCCACCCGGTGAGGCGATCGACGTGATCGACGAGTTCGCCATAGCGCGACAGCCCGACCACCGCATCTGCCTCGGGGAGTGCTTCGATGAGTTCCTGCTCGTACCGCTGGGCCATACATCCCATCACGACCAGCTTGGCGTCCTCCCGCTTCGCCTCGGCCAGGCCAAGGATCGTGTCGATGGACTCCTGGCGTGCGGTCTCGATGAAACCACACGTGTTCACCATCACGACATCGGCTGAGGCGGCATCGGGAGCATCGACATAGCCAGCGTCGCCGAGCACAGACGAGATCTTGTCGGAATCGACCTGGTTCTTGGAGCAGCCGAGGGTGGTCAGCCAAACAGAGGGAGCAGTCATGAAGGGAGAGTGTATCGGGCGTCGCCACCCTCCCTTGTCGCGTCGGGACTTCCAACGTGCGCCCTCTTCCACGGGGATCCCGTATCTGCACATGTGCCGTAGCGCGTTATGTGCAGCTGCGGCGCGCGCTAGCGTGACGCCATGCCCCCGCAACGCATCTCAAGACGGACGTTCCTGCGCACCACGGGACGAGGCGCCCTCGGTATCGCAGTCTTCGGCATCGTCGCAACAGCGTGCTCTTCGAACACGCCTCGGACAGGGCCCAGGCGTGCAACGACCACTGCAACCGTTGCAACAACGACCGCAACCGTCGTCGCAACATCGGGACGAGCCCTCACAGACACGGTTTCGTCACGGCGAATCGATCTCGACTTCGTGTCTGCCTACATCATCGAGCGCGGCGATGGGCTCGTCGTCATCGATACCGGGGTCAGCGGAAGCTTCCCCGCCATCGACGCGACGCTCGCAACGTTCGGGAGGGGATGGGAGGACGTTGGCTACGTCGTCGCCACACACAAACACATGGATCACGTTGGGTCCTGGAACGCTGTCATCGACGCCGCTGGCGACGCTGTGCTCTATGCCGGCGGGCCTGACATCCCCAGCATCGACTCCGGGCGCACCATCACAGCGCTCACCGAAGGTGACCTCGTCAACGGCATCACCGCCATCATGACCCCTGGTCACACGAACGGTCATGTGTCGATGCTCGATCCTGACCTCGGCCTCTTCGCTGGTGACGCCCTCAACGGCAGCGGCGGCACCGTCATTGGACCGAACCCACAGTTCACGCCCGATATGGACACCGCGTTCGAATCGGTGCGCAAGCTTGCCAGGTTCGACTTCGATGCCGCGTACTTCGGCCACGGCGAACCCGTCCTCGCGGGCGCGTCTGACGCAGTGAGAGCTCTCGCGGCGTCCCTCTGACAGGGTCTGGGCCGCGTGCGGGCGCTCTATCGGTCGCTGCCTGGTGGTGTTGCGCGTAGCGGCAGCCGGTCATCGACGATGGCACGGCGCCGTGTCGGATAGGCGTGTCGGATAGGCGTGTCGGATAGGAACGAGCCGATGTGCG
>CAYLIR010000364.1:0-1688 GCA_964383515.1 uncultured Acidimicrobiaceae bacterium | reverse complement strand
GCTTCGGCGCGTATGCGCTGGATCTCGAGGCGTCCGATCATGTACGACACTGCCTGGCCCGGCAACGACAGGTACCGGTCGATCTCCTCGGTGATGCTGTGGAGCGTCATTGGCGAGTTCGCAGCTACGTAGTCGATGGCCTGTTGGCGGCTCCAGCCCAGGGCGTGCATTCCGGTGTCGACGACGAGGCGGCAGGCCCGCATCGAGTCCGCCTGGAGCATCCCGACCCTGTCGAGGTCGGTGGAGTAGAGGCCCATCTCGTCGGCGAGCCTCTCCGCGTAGAGGCCCCAGCCCTCTCCGTACGCAGAGATGAACCCGTTGCGACGGAACGCCGGGATCGAGTCACCGAGTTCCTGGGCGATGGCGATCTGGAGGTGGTGGCCGGGGATCCCCTCATGGAAGGCCGTAGCCTGGATCTCGAATGTGCCCCACGATGCAGGATCTGCGGTGTTCATGAAGAAGGTTCCATCGCGTGACCCGTCCTCTGCTGGCGGGTAGTAGAAGGCCACTGCACCGCGTTGCGTCTCAGCGACGTTGCAGTCTGATTTCGGGAGTCGGCCGAACCAGTCTCCCATCGCCGACTTCGCATGCACAAAGGCTTCCTCGGACTGTGCAACGATGTCGGCGCCGTTCGTGTGATGGAGCCCAGGGTCGTCCCGGAGCGCTGCGAAGATGTCTACGAGGTCCGTGGTTCCGACGATCGGCCCTGCGATCTCGCGGTACTCATCTGCAAGCCTCGCCACCTGTTCGAGTCCGATGTTGTGGATCTCCTCGGCGCTCATCGGGAGGGTCGTGTAGCGCTCAAGCAGCCTCGAGTAGACCTCCTCGCCGTCGGAGAGCGCCCACAGCCCTGCACGTTCGTCGGTGCGCGCTATGGGAGCGACCTCGTCGCGTATGACGTCGCGGTAGCGCGCGAACGCTGGTCGGATCTCATCGGTCACGATGGTGGCAGCCTTGGTCTTCCAGGCAGCGATGTCGCTGTCGGTGTAGCCATCAGGCATCTGGGCTTTGAGGAACGCATCGTCTTCGACGGGTGTGTCGAGCATCGCGTCGATCTGGGAAACCGTGGCTCGCACGGCGAACTCTGCGTTGACCCTGCCTGCTGCGATCCCCTCTCGCAACCGCTGGGTGTGCTGGTCGACCATCCGTGCCACCGCAACGTACTTGGCGAGCATCTTGTCGGCGTGGCCGGGTGTTTCAACTGACATCTGGGGGATCGCTATGGCGAACTCCACGTGCACGCCGAAGATCGGATCGATCCCGAACTCTGCCTGGCGCATCTCATCGATCGCAGCGGTGGTCTCGCACTCGTAGACGAGCGTCTCCTGCGTCACGGTGTCGTCTGACGACAGCGTCTCGGGATCGAATGCACGCGCCCGCGACGCGAAGTCGCGCAGTCGGGCGATCCTTGCGTCCTCCGCCTGTCTGGTCGCATCCTCGGCGCGATCCATGAAGCGGTAGTCGCCGAGCAGGTGCGCTTCGGTCGGTCGGGTCTCCATGAGGAAGTCCCAGTATTCGTCGGCGAGTGCGCGCAGTGCTTCGTTCACGGTTTCCCCTGGTCGTGTCTCTCTATCGTATTGCATGGTCGGTTGCTGTTCGGGGTCAGTCTTCGGCTGGTATGTCGTCCTCGGCGAGGATCCTGTAGATCTCGCGCTTGGCCTCGTTGAGGATCTCGGTTGCGTGTCTTG
>CAYLIR010000363.1:0-1698 GCA_964383515.1 uncultured Acidimicrobiaceae bacterium | reverse complement strand
GACCGCGGTGATGGCCGATGCGATCCGAGCGCCGACCGCATCGAGGTCGAGTTGCGCCCCGTTGGCATCGAGCACGCCGAAATCGTGGATGAACGTGCCTGCCTCGTTCTTGAGCCTGGTGGGAACTTCTTCGACGACGTTGAGCCCGAGATGCTCCATCAGCGGCATCATCGTCGAAAGGTTGAGCTTGCCGGTCTTGCGGTACACGGTGATGCGCGTCAACAGGTCGGACTCGCTCGACGTCTCGTTCTCGGAAGACTCGTTCTGGACGCCGACGAACAGTTCCTCGTCCGAATCCATGAGCTTGCTGAGGGCGAGGACGTCACCGGCAACCAATGGCGTGGCTGTCGACGACTTGTAGTAGTCGGGGAACACCGGTGCCCACTTGTGGGTGAGGTCCCTGGCGGTGGGCTCGTCGACGATGGCGCTCAGCTCGTCGAACACCTGGTCGTCCCAGTTGCGGGCGAGAGCGACGACCTCGCGTTCGAGCTCGATCAGATCGACTTCGACGGGTGCCTCTTCAGGTGTCCACACGGAGAAGTGGATCCGGGCATCCCCAGACTCGCCGAGCGCCAGTCGATAGTCAACGGACGTTCCGCCGAACCGTTCGAGGAACAGCGTCTGGAGTTGCTTGCGCAGGACGGAGTTGAAACGGTCTCTGGGGACAGTGACCAGCACGCTCACCGCCCGGTCCAGGAAATCCCTCCGCACGAACAGGCGAACCGACTGGTTCTCTTCGATCTCAACGAGCTCACCGAGCATCTCGCTGAGCGGCTCGACAGCCGTAGCGAAAAGATCGTCTTTGGGAAACGACTCGAATAGTTGGATGATCGACTTGTAGTCGTGTGACCCTTCGATCACGTCCTGCATTTCGAGGATCTGGCGCAGCTTCCTGCGCAGGACAGGGATCTCCGCAGCGGGAGCGAGATACGCCTTGGAGGTGAAGAGCCCGAGTAGCCGCAGTTCGGCGATCATCACACCGTCGGCATCGATGCGCCGCAGCCCGACGTAATCCATCCGAGCATCTCGATGAACCGTCGCATGCCGGTTCGTCTTCGTGATGACGAGCAGATCCCCGCCGGCATACCGCTGTGCGAGATGCGGTGGAAGGTCCTTGAGGAGACGGGGTTCTGGTTCCTCACCGTTCCCAGCCAGGATGCCGAGACCGGTCTCTGGGAGCGGAGTCACCGCTGTGCCTTCCCCGGCATCTCCGATCGAGTACTCCCGATAGCCGAGAAAGATGAAGTTGTCGTCGCGCAGCCAGTCGAGGAAGTCGACGGTCTCAGATATCTCCTCGTACGAGTAGTGGTGCACGCTTTTCTTGGCCGTGTCGACCATGGCGGTGACGGCGCGCTGCATGTCGGGGAAATCACGGACAACCGCGTCGATGTCTGCAAGCACCGATTCTATGTCCAGCCTCAGCGCCTGCGCGGCCTCATCGGTCAGCGTACGATCGAGTTCGAAGTGCTGCACAGACTCTCTGGTCACGGCACCCCTGGCCGAATCGATCCCGACGAGCCTCCCAGCGCTATCGCGCACCGTGCCGACGATCGGATGGAGATGCCTGACGACGCGTGCACCGGTGCGGGCGACGGCAGCAGTGACGGAATCCACGAGGAAAGGGCGGTCGTCCGAGATGACCTGGACGACCGAGCCCGGTGTCGTGTACCCGTGCTCGTCCACGGTAGGGGCCACGAC
>CAYLIR010000362.1:0-1710 GCA_964383515.1 uncultured Acidimicrobiaceae bacterium | reverse complement strand
GTGGATTGTACCGCTGGCTGTCCGCTAACCGTCGCTGGTCGGGTCGTCGGACAGGTCCGGCCTGCGCTCTGCGGTCCGTTCCCTGCGCTGGTCTGCCCTCCACTGGGCGATCGCACCGTGGTTTCCCGAGAGCAACACCTCAGGAACCTTCCAGCCACGGAACTCTGCTGGCCTCGTGTACTGCGGTTCCTCGAGCTCACCCCCACGGAAACTCTCGTGCTCCGTCGATGCCGGGTTCCCGACAACGCCGGGCAGGAGCCTCGCAACGCCTTCGATGACAGCCGCAGCAGCAACCTCGCCGCCGAGGAGCACGAAATCGCCGAGTGATATCTCTTCATCGATGAAGTTCTCGACGACGCGTTCGTCGACCCCTTCGTACCTTCCGCACACAAGGGTGATGCTTCCCAACGCCGACAAGCGGTCGAGTGTCGCCTGGGTGAGAGGTGAGCCGGCAGGAGTGAAGAGGATCCGGTGGGTATCTGCGAGCGGATCTAGCACTGCCGCAAGCGGTTCGACCATCATGACCATGCCTGCTCCCCCACCGTAGGGAGCGTCGTCGACCTGCCGGTGAACACCCATGCCATGTTCGCGCAGGTCGTAGACGGTGACGTCGATATGCCCGTCTTCGATGGCTTTGCCCACGAGCGAGACGCGCAGCGGCGAGGCGAAGTACTCGGGGAAGATGGTGACGATATTGATGTGCATGGTGACCTACCGGTCGACGGCGGTGAAGGCCGCCACGAGGAGATCGGCGGTGTCTTGTGCGATCTGTTCGGCCTCGGTGCACGGGTCCTTCGCTTCCATGACGGCGGTGCCCCCCGCCATGATGATCTGCTCGATCATGATGCCGACGAACCGAGGGGGCATCGACTTGAACATGCCCTTGTCGACTCCCTCACGATAGACATCGGCGAACTCGGCGGTGACACCCTTGTGTGCCTCAGAGATCGACAGCTGGGATGCCCTGGTGAGATGCGGGACGTCAGTGTGGAGGATGAGGCCGATGTGGTCTGTGCCCACGAACCTCACCATCACCCGTGCGAGGGACGCAAGCCGCTGCGGCGGCGGAAGCGTTCGGTCAACTTTGCTGATGAGGTCGTCGATCATCGGCGGCAGGTCCCTGCGTACGAGTTCCACGAGCACGTCCTCCTTCGACGAGAAATGCTCGTAGAACGTCGTTCTCGCGATACCGACGGCCGCAGCGATATCCGCATGGGACATCCGGGTGTAGCCGATCTCGCTGATCAGGTCGCGCGCCGCATCGAGCAGAGCGTTGCGCAGGTCCAAGGTGTGCTGTCTCGTCGCCATACCTGCAGAGTACCTCCCGTGCACAGGCCGTTGTTCCGACATGGTGTCGGGCAGATCGCCCCGCTCTCGGCAGCCGCGGCACACTGTGGGCGTGAGCACTCGACAGCGTGTCTGGCCAGGCCAGGTCGATGGCCGGGACATCCCCAGCTGGGGTGAATCCGAATACCGCGCCGTAGAAGGCAAGCTCGGTTTCGAGCGTAGCGACGATGTTCTCCACTCTTCGAAACCCATGACCTTCACCTTCGTATTCGACGAGGAGGTGGGGAACGCCGTTGTGCTCCAGCGCACCAGCGATCATGGCCGCCTGATCGGGTGGGGCGACCGTGTCGGCAAGGCCCTGGAACAACGCGACGGGTACGGTGATGTCATCGGGCGAGCACAGAGGCGACCGCTGGCGCCACA
>CAYLIR010000361.1:0-1718 GCA_964383515.1 uncultured Acidimicrobiaceae bacterium | reverse complement strand
CACGGCTCTCATATGCATGTCGGTGAACGGCAATCCGGGTACGCACATATCGATGATCTCGCGGCTGGTGTCGAGCACCAGTTCGTACACGGCCCGTTGCGGAGGGGTGAACGTCCCGTTGATGGGGAACGTCCGCGTGATGTCCGCTGTGAAGTGCCCGTACTCGGCGCCGGCATCGATGAGGAGCAGGTCGCCGTCGTTGAGTGTCATCTCGTTCTCGACGTAGTGGAGGATCGTCGCGTTGTCGCCGCCGGCGACGATGGATCCGTAGCCGACGCGTTCAGATCCCATCGAAGCGAACACGTACTCGACAGCAGCCTGTACGTCGCGTTCGGTCTTCCCGGGTGCAGCGAAACGCATCGCCTCGTTGTGGGCGAGCGCGCTGATCCGGCATGCTTCGCGCAACGCAATGATCTCCTCAGGTGACTTGATGACCCGCATCTCGTGGAGAACCGCCCGTGGGTCGATGATGCGGTCCGGCACTGTGATGCCGAGGCGCTGGTGTGCGCCGCGTGCGGCGTCGAGAGCCTTGTGCACGCGGGCATCGAGAGAACTGCCAAGAGCGTACGCAGCCGCTGGCCGTCCGAGGAGTCGTTTGCGCAGCCACTCGTCGAATTCGTCGAGTGTGTAGGCGGCGTCGGCTCCGTATCGCTCGACAGCACCCGCGACGCCTGCCCTCTTGCCGTTCCACGATTCCATCTCCGGGTCGCGGGGACGAACGAACAGCGTGTATCGCTCTACGTCATCAACGGGGTCGAACACGGCAATGGCATCGGGCTCGGGGAACCCGGTGAGGAAGAAGAAGTCCGAGTCCTGCCGGAACGCATGCCCGACGTCGTCGTTGCGGATCTGCTCTCGCCCAGCGGGGATGATCGCGATAGCATCGCCGATCTGTCCCATGAACTGTTCTCTGCGGTGTTGGAAGCGTGTGCGATTCATGGGGTGCAGGCTACAACCCCAGGTACATGACGTGGGGCGGCTTCGGTTGGTGGGCCCGGTGGGACTCGAACCCACACGCTTCGGATTAAAAGTCCGCTGCTCTGCCATTGGAGCTACAGGCCCGTGCCCTGGGAGTGTAGAACGCGTGCGGCAAGTCTCAGCACCGTTCCGTTGCTGTCGCAGGCGGGATGCCAAGCGGAGATGAGGCATAGAATCAGGGATATGGCGACACGACTGCGACCTGCGCACGTACTAGCGCTTCCCGCGATCCTCGTCGCGGGCGCAGCCGCTGTGGCGCCGCGGATACTGAAACGCGGATTCGCGCCTCCTCAGCCTCCCGTCGATGTCCTCCCATCGGACTTTGGGCTTCCCTTCGAGATCGTGGATCTCACGAGCGTGAACGACACTCGCCTTCACGCATGGTGGATCCCCGTCGAAGGCACTGCGCCCGTGGTGATCGTGCTCCACGGATGGGGAGGCAACGCGTCGCTCATGCTTCCCCTGGCGCCCCACATCCACGAAGCGGGATTCCACGCGCTCTTCCTCGACGCCCGCAACCACGGACTCTCTGAGCACGATTCGTTCTCCTCGATGCCCCGCTTCGCCGAAGACCTCGAAGTTGCGGTGGAGTGGGCGAGGGCACGCGACGACACTACCTCCGTGGGTGTCATCGGTCATTCGGTGGGTGCGGGCGCGGTCATCTTCAGTGCATCGAAGGGTGCGCCGATCGATGCTGCGGTGTCGGTGTCCTCCTTTGCACACCCCGGCGAGATGATGCA
>CAYLIR010000360.1:0-1718 GCA_964383515.1 uncultured Acidimicrobiaceae bacterium | reverse complement strand
CGCAAGGGGGGGATACGCCATGAGCGTGGGCGAGGAGGGACTTGAACCCTCACGAGTGTTACCTCACAGGAACCTGAATCCTGCGCGTCTGCCAATTCCGCCACTCGCCCGCGGCATGCAAGGCTACACCACGATGCAGCCAACAGCCTGCGAACCGACGGCGTTTCAGCCTCTGACAAGCACAGCCTCCTCCTGGGCCAGCTCTCGCCACGACTCGCGGGGCACTCGCATGGCCACACCTCGATGTTGTCTGGAGAAACCTCCGATACCGAGTACCGTTCCATGTATGAATCTTGCACAGGGACTCGAGCGGCGCCTCGAGAAGCTCGTCGACGGCGCAAGCGCTTCGGTCTTCCGAGGCACGATGCACCCCATTGCTATCGCGACGCGCGTGGTTCGCCAACTCGAGTATCTCGAAGAGGAATCTGCTTCGGGCCCCCGTGTCCCCAACGACCTGCGTATCTCGATGCATGCTGGCGACCTGGATCCTTCCCTCAACCGTGCGAAGCTCGCAGCAGAGCTCGAACATGCGATAGAACATACAGCCGCAGAGCGCGGCTGGCGCCTCGACGGAGCGGTGAAGGTCCAGATCCGCACCGATACCTCTGCGCCACGGGGGATCATCGAGTGTGCGGGCACCTATCGTCCGACACCGCTGGACTCCTGGGCACAGCTGATCGCCGACGACGGATCTGCCGTGCTCCCCATAGCGTACAATCGCACGCTCATCGGCCGTGACCTCGACTGCGACGTCCGCATCGCGAACCAGGAGATATCCCGCCACCACGCCGTGGTGTTCCGGGCATCTGGCAGATCGTATCTGACCGACCTCGGATCGTCGAATGGATCGTATGTGAACGCAACACCGGTTGCGGGCTCCCCTGCCACTCTTGTGACAGGAGACAACGTCCTTCTCGGCGAGCTCTCGTTCACCTATAGGACGGTGTCCTGAATGCCAGCGCTCTTCTTCAGCATCATCAAGCTCCTCTTTCTCGCCCTCTTGTTCCTGTTCCTGCTCCAGGTCGCGCGGGCACTCCGCAGCCACACAGGAGCGAATCCGGGGACGCGTGTTTCCGGATTCCCTGCCGAGCTTGTTGTGCTCACGGGAAACGCTGACGTCGACAGGGTACGGCTCCGACCCCAAGGACATGTCGTCGGGCGCTCGAGCGACGCGGACATCCACATCGACGATCCGTACTCGTCTGAGTTCCATGCTCGCGTCGGGCTCCAGGACAACACCGTGCTCGTCCACGACCTCGGCAGCACGAACGGCACATACGTCAACGGCAGGCGAGTAACCACGCCAACCACGGTGTCCAAGGGCGATACCGTGCAGATCGGCAAGACCATACTCGAGGTACGATGAGATACGTGTGGGGCACCGGCAGTGATGCCGGCAAGGTTCGAGACCACAACGAAGATGCCGTGTTCCCCACGACATCCGGCAGCTCAGAAGGCCCGGTCGTTCTGATGGTCGCAGACGGCATGGGAGGTGCTGTTGGCGGGGAGATCGCGTCCAGGCTCGCGATCGAGGCCGCTTCGAGCAACCTCGACGATCATGCCATCGAACCCATTGCACGGGTAGCGGCAGCGAACGAAGCCGTGCTCGAGGCCACGGTCGAGGATCCCTCCCTCGCGGGGATGGGTACAACGATGACCCTCGTACGGCTGAACCCTGACAGCACCGCCGATTTCGCCCATGTCGGGGACTCTCGGGC
>CAYLIR010000359.1:0-1730 GCA_964383515.1 uncultured Acidimicrobiaceae bacterium | reverse complement strand
TGATGCCGACGAAACGGGGGTGGTCAGCGGTCGGCGCTGCAGCTGCCCTGGCGATCCTTTGGCTCGTGCTCGGCGAAGACCTCTTGCTCGCTCTTGCTGTGTTCCTCACGACCGCGGTGGCGGGAGGCGCCCTCTACGTGCGGTTCGCGGCGCCGCGCCTCCGCCTCACGCGCGCGATCCATCCACCGCAGCTCCACGATGGGGAGCGAGCGGTCATCGACCTCTCGTTGCGCTCGGAGCGCAAGGTGTACCGAGTCACGCTCGAAGACCGCGTCCATGGGCTCGGATCTGCGACCTTCGTCGCTGATCGCGTGTCCGAGGGGGACGTCATGACCGGACGCTACGAAGTCATCGCTCGACCGCGGGGCATCTACATGATCGGTCCAGCCAGGATACGCATCGGGGACCCGCTGGGGCTAACGGAGTCGACATCCACCTTCGGTGTTGCGCACCGCCTTGTCGTCTACCCGCGGGTGGAGCAGCTCACGGGGACACCTACAGGACGAGGCCAGGATCAAACCATCAACACGTCCCGTGCGAGCTTCTGGCATTCTGGCGGAGAGGACTTCTACACCCTGCGAGAGTATCAACAAGGCGACGATCTGCGAAAGGTCCACTGGCCCTCGTCTGCCCGAAGGGATGCGCTGATGGTCAAGCAGCTTGAGATGCCATGGCAGTCGCGTGCCTTCATCTTCCTCGACCCGAGAGCGGGATGCCACCCCTCTGGGGAGAGCTTCGAGCAGGCTGTGCGGGGTGCGGCATCGACCCTGCACCATCTCTTCCGGTCGGGCTACACGCCAACGATATGGATGGGATCTGGGAGTGGATCGCTCGTGGGAACCGCAAACGCGTACCAGGCGGCGATGGAGGAGCTGGCAACGGTCACGCCGGCCCACACGATGAACCTGCGCCAGCTGGTCGTGCGTCTTCGCAGATCGGGTATGGCGGGCGGCGTATTGGTCATGGTGACAGGGACACCCGACGATGCCGACCTCTCTGCATTCCAGCTTCTCAGTCAAGATTTCTACAGAACAGTTGTGCTTTCGGTAACGGAGAACGACCATGACCCTCTGGCCGGTTTCGCCCAAGCCGGTGCACGCATCGTACGTTCGGTGCCCACAGGGGAATGGGCCGAATCATGGCACAACGCAATGGAGCACGGATGGTCTACCGTTTCAGCTGGGTAGCAGGAATCACCGCGATCGCTCTCGCATTCTGGGAGCTGTCGCTCATCGTGCGCTCCTCCGCGGTCGGAACACCTTGGCAACGAGCCGTGATCCTCTCCGCAGTGCTCGCTGGGGCGGTTACCTGGGTACTCGTCGCCTACAACGCCAAAGCGCTCATCGTCCTTGCCGCCAACATCATCGGTTTCATCCTCACCGCTGGTCTGCTCGTTGCACCGTCGACGCTGTGGTCGATCTTCCCGACGCCATCGACATGGACGGTGTTCCGGTTCGAACTGCTCAGAGCATTCGACGTCATCCGCTATGGCGTTGAACCTGTACGTCCTGTCCCAGGCCTCGTCCTGCTGTTCGCAGCCCTGTTCTGGATCCTGGGCTTCCTCCTCGTTGCCGGCCTG
Source organism: uncultured Acidimicrobiaceae bacterium (assembly GCA_964383515.1). Classification (GTDB taxonomy): domain Bacteria; phylum Actinomycetota; class Acidimicrobiia; order Spongiisociales; family UBA5794; genus JAMBLL01. The sequence goes on along the minus strand of CAYLIR010000359.1, from coordinate 151 downwards.
CTCAACGAACGTCCGTTCACAGCCGTGCTGACTCCCCTCATTGTGGCGCTCCAGTTCACGATCGTCGATCGCACTCCGTTGGGGGTCGTGCACCTGGTCGTGTTCCTCGGAGTCGTCATGTTCGGCCTCCTCGCGGTACGGATCGACGAAC
>CAYLIR010000358.1:0-1748 GCA_964383515.1 uncultured Acidimicrobiaceae bacterium | reverse complement strand
GGACTCGAACGTGCCGTAGGCGTTGTCTCCACGGATCGTGAGCGTGACCGACTTGATGCCAGCTTCTTCGCCCTCTTGGTACTCATCGACGTTGAAGGTCATGGCGGACCGTTCGAGATACCTCGTGTACATACGCAAGAGCATCTCTGCCCAATCTTGAGCATCCACGCCGCCAGCACCTGCTGAGATGGACAGGATCGCGGGGCGATCGTCGTACTGGCCGAAGAACAACGATTCACGTTCCAGCTTGGCAAGATCCGCTGCAAGTGCCCCGAGTTCCCCCTCAACTTCGGCGAGCGAGTCGGCGTCGCCTTCGTCGATGGCCATCTCGAGTAGCGTGTCGACATCCTCGATGCCTTGCCCTATGTCGGCGACGTGCTTGATCGTCGCCTCATGGCGAGAGAGCTTGCTGGTGATCGCTCGAGCACGATCGGGGTTGTCCCAGAGTCCCGGCTCGGATGCGTGCTTGGCCAGTTCGCCGATCTCGGCCTTCTTGCCCTCGACGTCGAGGAACTGCACAGCATCGCCATGTCTCGTCTTGAGGTCGGCAACGATCGCTCTGAGTTCTACGGGTTCCATGGTCGGTGAGGCTAGCGAAGATCGGGCCGGATACTCGGGCTGGTCAGACAGGAAGCGGTTCGGCCCCGGCGGCGCCGTGACATCTCTTGTACTTCTTGCCGGACCCACACGGACACGGTTGGTTGCGGCCTATCTTGTTTCCGGCGCGAGCGATCGGTTTCGCTGCGGAACCGTCGCCCTTCGCACTCGACGTCAGCACGGCAGACGGCTTGAGCACCGGCGCAGGCTGTTGTACCACCTCTGCGTGGAACATGTACCTGATCGTATCGAGTTTCGTGGATCGCACGAGCTCCTGGAAGAGCTCATAGCCCTCTCGTTGGTACTCGACGAGCGGATCGCGCTGGCCCATGGCACGCAGACCGATTCCCGACCGCAGATAGTCCATCTCGGCAAGATGCTCCCGCCATTTGTTGTCGATGATCGACAGTGCCAAACGTCGCTCGAGAACTCGCATCACCTCGGAGGTCATCCTCTCCTCGCGGCGTGCATATGCGGCAGAGATGTCCTGGGAGAAGACCTCGATCAGCTCGCCAGATGTCACATCGTTGGGGTCGTCGAAGCTCTTCTCGGTGACTCCCGTTGGATAGATCTCAGCCATCCGTGCGATGACGTCTGCGACCGTCCAGTCGTCGTCCTGTGTCAGCTCCTGAACGGTGTCTTCGATGACCTCCTCCCGCCAACTGGCGAGGAGCGCCTCCGTGTCGTCTCCCTGGAGCACCTGATTGCGCCACTTGTAGACGATGGTGCGCTGTGTGTTCATCACCTCGTCGTACTTGAGCACGTTCTTGCGGATCTCGAAGTTCTGATCCTCGACTTGCTTCTGTGCTCGTTCTATGGACTTGCTCACCATCTTGGCTTCGATCGGCACATCCGGAGGGATGCGCAGCTTCGACATGATCGATGCGACGCGGTCGTTCGCGAACCGGCGCATCAAGTCGTCCTCGAGCGAGAGATAGAACCTGCTCTCTCCCGGGTCGCCCTGACGTCCCGACCGACCACGCAACTGGTTGTCGATGCGCCTGGACTCGTGACGCTCGGTACCAAGCACATAGAGGCCACCGGCTGCAAGCACTTTCTCGCGGTCGGCTGCGGTCTGTTCCTTGTACATCGCCACGGCGTCCTCGTAGCGTGCGTCGTACTCGGGATCGTCAAGGGTGATCTCGCTCCTG
>CAYLIR010000357.1:0-1766 GCA_964383515.1 uncultured Acidimicrobiaceae bacterium | reverse complement strand
GCTCAAGAGCTGTGGCACGATCGTCGATTCGACATCCGACGACACGCCGGTCCCCCTGGTGCGGAAGAGCGAGTCCATCTCGTCGAAGAAGACGATGACCGGCACGCCTTCGTCCGACTTCTCTTTCGCTCGCTGGAAGATGAGACGTATCTGCCGTTCGGTTTCGCCCACGTACTTGTTGAGGAGTTCTGGCCCTTTGATGTTGAGGAAGTAGGACCTGTCCTCACCGGTGTCACTGCGCTGGCCAACGGCGATCGCCAGCGATCGTGCAACGGCCTTGGCGATGAGGGTCTTCCCACATCCGGGAGGCCCGTACAAGAGCACGCCCTTGGGGGCTTCGAGATCGTAGGCGGCGAAATGCTCTCTATGGACGTACGGAAGTTCGACGGCGTCGCGGATGGTGTCGATCTGCTCACTGAGGCCACCGATGTCGTCGTACGTCACGTTGGGGATCTCCTCGAGGACGAGCTCTTCGACTTCCGGTCGCTCGAGTTTCTCGAGCACAAGGCCCGTCTTGGCCTCGAGGCGGACATGGTCGCCTGCGCGCATGTAGGTATCGGCCACGGGAGCAGCGAGTGCAACGACTCGTTCTTCATCACCCCTGGTGAGCACGATGAGCCTTCCGCCTGGCAGCGTTTCCTTGACGGTGGCGACCTCGCCCGTTGGCTCGAACGCTCTCGTGTCGACGATGTTGAACGCCTCGTTGAGGATGACTTCTTGCCCTCGTTCGAGCTCTTTGACCTCGACGGTCGGTTCAGCTGCAACGCGCAGCTTCCTGCCAGACGAGGTGATGTCGACGGTCGCGTCGCTGTTGACCTGGAGCACGGTTCCGAATGCATTCGGTGGTGCAGTGAGCTTCTCCACTTCCTCGCGGAGAAGGGCGAGCTGTTCCCTGGTCTCCGCCAACGCTGCGGAGAGCTTGTCGTTCTGGTTCGTTGCTGTCGCTGCCTGGTGCCTCGTCTGGATGAGGCGTTCTTCGAGCAAGCGGATCCGGCGCGGTGCATCCTGGAGACGTTGGCGTAGCACCGCGGCTTCCTCTTCGAGCAGCGCGATCGTTGCGAGGAGTTCCTGCCTGTCGCTGTCGTTCATCACAACCTCCGGTTCCTGCCAACTTCGAGTGTAGAGCGGCCTACCGGTTCGGGATACGACATGGGACGATATACCAAGACGCCGCGGGCCTCGTACCCACCGGTGTGGATGGGGAGGGATCCGCGGCGTCTATGTGGAGGTTCGTTCGGCGGGACTACGGCTCGATGTAGATGCACTCGCCTGGGCACTCTTCGGCGGATTCGACGACAAGGTCCATCAAGTCGTCCGGGAACTCCGCCATGCCCTTTTCTCCTTGCGGATGCCCTTCGGCTTCGGCGTAGATCGTTTCGCCTTCACGGACATATGCGAGCCCGTCGTCGAGCAGCACGAACACATCGGGGGCGATCTCCTCGCAGAGTCCGTCGCCCGTACAGAGATCTTGATCGATCCAGACCTTCATCATCGTTCCTTGGTTGGGAATGCTCCGGGAAGCGTAGCCCCGCTCGCGGTGAAATTCGTTCTTCCCCCAGTATTTCGGCACGAACCATCGCGGCAGCCGAACGCCGCAGTGTTACGAGTCGGCTTGCAGGTTCCTTGGCCGCCTGAGTCGCTTTCTTGCAACGGTGATGAAGCCGGTGTGGCCGACCATGCGATGGTCGGGTCTCACGGACCGTCCATCGATGGTCCAGCTCCGCATGAGAACCTCGAAGGTGTCTATCTCCGTGAAGGTCCTGGCA
>CAYLIR010000356.1:0-1772 GCA_964383515.1 uncultured Acidimicrobiaceae bacterium | reverse complement strand
ACTCGACCCGCGGCTCGGTACAAGAATGGATAGCGAAAGCGGATCTCGTGGTAGGTGCCGTGCTCGTCGCCGGGGACCGAGCCCCGATCGTGGTCGACCGCTCCATGCTCTCTCGCATGCGCGAGGGAGCCGTCATCGTCGACATCTCGATCGATCAAGGGGGCTGCTTCGCAACTTCGAAAGAGACGACACACCACGATCCAACATATGTCGTGGACGGCATCGTCCACTATGCGGTTGGGAACATTCCCGGGTCGGTCCCACATACGTCATCGCGTGCTCTGTCGAACGCGACGCATCCGTACGTCAACGCACTGTCTGAGGGCTTGGAACATGCTGTCGGGGAACGGCCCGAGCTGGTTGGCGGCATCAACGTCGCGCGAGGCAAGATCGTCAACGCAGCCGTCGCACATTCGCTCGGCGTCGAGGCAGCAGATCCCCTCGAGGTGCTCGGAATATCGTGACAGGCGCCACCGCCACCGAGGCGGACCCCTCGTGGTGCCTAGGGGTGGCGCTCGACCATGGCTCCATCCTCCTCGTACGGATCACTGCCCACTGTCCAGGTGAAGGCAGCTGGACGCTCCCTGGCGGAGGTGTGGCATGGGGGAGCACCACGAAGAGGCGCTCATCCGGGAGGTGCACGAAGAAACGGTTCTCGCCGTTCGGGCATGCTCCCTCCTCGGCATCGACGCACGAGTGTTCGGCACGTCACACCGACACGCCGAGCTCCATGCCGTCCGGCTCGTGTACGAGACACCGTTGTCTGGCGATCCGCAGGTAGCCGAACGCGACGGATCTGTGGACGACGCCGCATGGACCACCCTCGATGACCTGGCGAACTGCAGCACTGTTGGACTCGTCCGGACCGGCCCAAGGATGGCCCTGGGCTGGCAGGCGTCTGGGAACGCGTCGTGTGGTGCCACAATGACACCATGAACATAGCCCGGCCTGTGCCGATCACCGTCACGTTCTCCCAGGAGCTGACCCCACGAACGCGCAGGATCACTTTCGAAGGCCCGATCATCGCGAACAGCGACAGACCGGCGTCCTATCTGGCTCTCTATTTCACCGAGCCGGAAGACGACTGGGTGGCATCCGGCATCGGCGACCCGCCAGCGAAACGGACGTATACCCCCCGCTACGTGCGGCCCGAGTGTCGATCGATGACGATCGACTTCGTCCTTCACGGACATGGCATGGCAACCGAGTGGGCGCGCACAGCGCGGGCGGGTGACGTGATATGGGCGGGGAACATCACCGGCGGCTACGATGTGCCTGCCGACCTTGAACATCTCGTGCTCGTCGGAGACGACACGGCGATCCCGGCCATCGGCACGGTGCTTGAAGCCATCCCTGCACAGATACGAACGACGGTGATCATCGAGATCGTCGACGAAGACGACGAACGAGATCCAAGCGACACCGTGGCATGCGACCCGATCTGGCTTCACCGCGGGACGGACGTCACGGCTGTAGGAGAGCAGATGCTCAACCTCGTTCGGTCGATCGCTGTACCGCATGGTGCACATTGGTGGATCGCGGGAGAGCGCGAGGCGGTCCGCTCGATCAGGGACCACCTCATCGAGGTGCGCCACGTGCCTCGAGAGCACATTGCCGCGGACGCATACTGGCGCGTGGTCCCCCTCGACCCCCGTAAACGCTGACGCCACTCCGTCGCTCGCCCCGCGACGGCACAGGCCTCACATTCGCTCTCTGCAACCATTGGTACGCGGTGCCGCGACGCGAGAGAGGGGCCCGCAGGCCCCTCTTCG
>CAYLIR010000355.1:0-1775 GCA_964383515.1 uncultured Acidimicrobiaceae bacterium | reverse complement strand
AAGCGCGTCCTGGCCGACGACAGCGTCGAGCAAGACCGCCTGCTTGACAACCGCGTCTTCCCCTATCTGCGTGTTGTCTGCCTGCACGTTCGGGCCCACGACCGCGCCAGGGCCCACCGCGGTATCGCCGGTGAGGTACACCTCGGGGAAGATCCGTGCCGACGGTGCAACGGACACACCAGCGTCGATGTACACGCGTGCAGGGTCGAGCATCCACACGCCAGCCTCCAGGAGGCCATCATTGATCCTGCGACGAAGAACGTCGGCAACCTCGGCAAGCTGCCCGTGGGTGTTCACACCGATTCCCATCTCGGCAGGGACAGGGAACACGCTCACGCTGTGGCCATGGTCGACGAAGAAACCGATGACGTCGGTCAGGTAGTACTCGCCTTGGGAATTGTCAGGCGCGATGTTCCCAAGAGCTTCTGCCAGCAAGGCACCGTCGAACGCGTACACCGAGGTGTTGACCTCCGTGATCTCTCTCTGATCCGGTGTGGCGTCGCGGTCTTCCACGATGCGCTCAACGCCTGCATCGGCACGGACGACACGTCCGTACCCGGTGGGGTCGTCGAGGATGACGGTCATCACGGTTGCTGCGGCTCCGGTACTGGCATGGTGCTCTACGAGGCCCGCGAGCGCTGCACCGGTGATGAGCGGCATGTCCCCTGGGACAACGACGATCGTTCCCGCGTCGCCACCCAATGCCTCGAGGCCTACCTGGGCCGCATGGCCGGTCCCGTGCTGTGGTTCTTGGACAACAGAGCCGATGCCCTCGGGAATGCTCGCCGCCACCGCATCTGCCTGGTGGCCAACGACGACTACGGTCCGGTTCGGTTCGAGCGACCGTGTTGCCTCAAGGACCCAGTCCAAGAGCGTGAGACCCGCTGCTTGGTGAAGGACCTTCGCTGTCTCTGAACGCATCCGGGTACCCTTGCCTGCGGCCAGAACGATGACCTCGACGCTCATTTCGTCTCACAACCTTTGGTCGTCAGCTGGGGGGACAGGACTCGAACCCGTACTAGAAGGACCAAAACCTCCTGTGCTGCCAGTTACACCACCCCCCAATGCGGTGATGCGATCGAAAGTGTAGAACCTCTCGGTTCTTGCGTGGATTCGCCGAGCAGATTCACGGCGTGCCTACGGGATCGCAGAGACGGCTCTCCATCCGTGGCCGACGGGGACAACCGCCTCTGCTGCACGAACAGGCACGCCGACAGCGCGCACAGCGTCTCGTGCTTCATCCAACGTTGCGAAGTACGCGAACAGCGCAGATCCTGTGCCGGTCATCGACACTGGGGTGCCCCAGATCCTGTCGAGTTCGTCCTTCCACTCGGCAACTCGTGGATCGACAGCCACGGCTGCCGGGAACAGGTCGTTGCGGATAGGGAAACCCCCCCGGAGCCTCGGTGGCAGCGCAGCATCCGGGATGACGTCGCCTGTGGGGCGATCGAGCATGTCCCAGCGTCGGAACACCTCGGGCGTCGACAGCGAGAACGGCGGGACGACGATAGCGAGGGCGAATCCCTCCATGGGTTCGATCACCGTCAACCGCTCCCCCCTTCCTTCGACCCTGCACGATCCGCCAACGTAGGAGAACGGAACGTCTGCGCCGAGTGCCTCGGCGATGTCTGCGACGGCTTCTTCGTCGAGCACGAATCGTGTTGCCATCAGCCCAAGCGCTGCAGCCGCGTCGGCGCTTCCGCCGCCGCGCCCTGCGCCCGCGGGGCTGCGGTTGACGCTGGCGATCGCGATGGGGGCAGCCCCCCGCCCCGCCC
>CAYLIR010000354.1:0-1815 GCA_964383515.1 uncultured Acidimicrobiaceae bacterium | reverse complement strand
GTGGCGTCGCCCTGATCGGCGACGCGGTGCCATCGCGCGGCTTCGTCTCGTGGCGATCACCGGCTGGATACGCTGACGACTACTCGGGATCGGCATCGTACAACCCCTATACCGATATCAAGGCATCGCTCATCTCCCCGACGAACCTCCCGCTGTTCGCGGCGAAGGTGGCCGGGATGGATGCGAGCCAGGTCCGGTTCCGAACCGTCACGCTCGACGAGTACAAGAACGGGCGGTGGCAGACCAACAGGATCCGCGCCCTCCCCGTCGACGAAGAGCCGTGGATCGACGAAGGCGAGCGCTATAGAGGCGAAACGGTCGATGTCGCCGTGACGATACGCATCGACAACCTTGCCCAGCCGTGGCTTCCCGCTCCATCGACACCAACGTCGGTGACCGCGGCCGACAAAGCAGACAACGCTTCGCTGCGCGTGAGGACACTCGACGGGTCTCTCTACCTCCCCGGGGATGTCACGTACCGCGGAATGGAGTACACCGTCACGGCCGAAGTCCCACGCTACGACGCTGCAACCCTCGCCTCTCTGTTCCGCGCACAGGACGGGACACTGAGCCCTCTGTTCCAGGCTGCTGCCGATCGAGGCGAGTTCATCCCGCCAGCCCTAGACCCCATCGAGCCACGCGAGCTCGACAACACCGCCTTCTGGACAAAGGTGCCCGAAGACCTCGGCCCCCTCGTCGGCAGTCTCGCAGCGCAGGTGACCGCGAACCTCGAGACGAACTACGAGAAAGCGCTCGCGCTGGAACAGTACTTCCGGTTCTCCGGTGCATTCAGGTATGCAATCGATGTGCCGACCGAGTACACGACCTCCTCAGTGGAGGACTGGCTCACCGACGACACGAATCCGTATGCGCGCACGGGGTACTGCGAGCAGTTCGCGACATCCATGGCCCTCATGGCAAGAACGCTCGGTCTTCCGTCGCGGGTGGTGCTCGGGTTCACACCCGGGGAGCCCGCCAACAACACGACGGTGGTGGTGCTCGACAAGAACGCACACAGCTGGGTAGAGATCTGGGTGCCCGAGGTCGGTTGGATGGCTTTCGACCCGACGCCGCGCGCAGGGTATGCGGCCCCGACCGCAAGCGAAAGCATCAGCGAGATCCTCGGCTTCTCGCCGTCGGACTACATCGACGACATCCCCGCCCCGTCTCCCGCCGACTCGCTGGACAGCGAACCCGGCCAGGATGACGGCAGGTTCAACCGCAGCGAACCGATCGAACGCATCAGGGGAGCAGGCGGGGGCGACGACACCAGTGAGTCCAAGGGATTCGCCCTGCCATCGTGGTCAGGCAGGATCGCGATGCTCGCAGCGCTGTTGGCCCTGCTCGCCAGCCTCACGCCGCTCGTGAAGGTGCTGCGAGCGCGGCGTCGGTCGCAGCACCTCGCCGGAGGAGACATCCAAGCCGCGTGGGCGGACATCACCGATCGCCTCGCGGATCTCGGCGAGAACATCGATCCTGCAGACACGCCCTTGGAAGCGGCTTCGAGCATCGACGCCGCGTTCGTCCCTCTCGCCCGAACGTACGGGGACACGATCTACGGTGACCACGATGTTTCGACAGCCGTGATCGAGCGAGCGGTGCGAGAACGAACAATGGCGCACGAGCACATCGCGGCGCGCTACACACGGACGCAGCGGATCATGGCTGCGTACCGCCCGACAAGAACGATCGAGCGATACCGGCGCTTCCAGGAGTGGCTCAAGAGCAGAAACGGGGACGGTTCGAGCAGCTAGGCCGCTCTGGAGTCATCCAGCGTTGGCTGCTTCGTCCCGCACATCATCTTCGACGGTTCGC
>CAYLIR010000353.1:0-1828 GCA_964383515.1 uncultured Acidimicrobiaceae bacterium | reverse complement strand
CCAACAATGCGAGATGCTGTCGCTGTGGGCGATGCATGCGGGCTATCGACTCGACGCACCACGCGTGTCGCAGGCGACGAGCCTGATCGGCGAGATGAGGCCAACGTCGCTCAGCGCTTCGATGGCCCGGCGTTCAGCGTCGGCAAGCTCCAGTATCCCGTCGTGGCCGACGAGTGCACGAACGACACAGTCCGTGCATGCCTCTGTGCGTGCCATAGCGCAACGATCGCAATCGATGACCATGGAGCCCTCCTTTCGTATCGTATCGCCATCGAACATACGTCTCCCCTGTGACAGAAACGCTCCGAGTACCGCTCAGCACGGTGAACCCTTCGGCCGCAACGACGCATCCAAGGCTGCGATGCCACAGAACACACGACACCGAATGGTTCCTGCATACGCCAGCGGCAGAGGCGCGACGAGACAACGGGTAGAGTCGGACAACGGACAACAGCGAGCAGAGAGCGCCTCCCCATGAAACTCGGACTCAACATCGGGTACTTCGGTACCGCCATTGCCGACAACTTCGGTCTTATCGCCGCGGCTGAAGAACTCGGATACGACTCGGTATGGACGGCGGAGGCGTACGGAACCGACGCCCTCACTCCCCTCGCGTGGATCGCGGCCAAGACGGAACGGATCAAGATCGGGTCTGCAGTATTCCAGATACCCGCCCGCACACCTGCGATGACGGCGATGACCGCAACGACCCTCGACATCATGTCTGACGGCAGATTCAAGCTCGGCCTCGGCGTCTCGGGCCCCCAGGTCGTCGAGGGCTGGCACGGGAAGCCGTTCGGGAAGCCGCTCACCGTCACCAGGGAATACGTCGCGATCCTGCGCAAGATCTTCGCCAGGGACGAACCCGTCGAGTTCGAAGGCACGTACTACCAGCTTCCCTACCGTGGCAAGGATGCGACCGGCCTCGGCAAGCCACTCAAGATCATGATGAAGCCTAAGAACGAGAACATGCCGATCCTCATCGCAGCGATCGGCCCAAAGAACGTACAGCTCACCGCGGAGATCGCCGATGGGTGGCTCCCCGTCTTCTTCTCACCTGAACGCACAGCAACGATCTACGAACCGCTCCTCGCGGCTGGGTTCGATCGCAGCGGCGAGCCGGGCAAGGCCGAACGTTTCGAGATCGTGCCGACGGTTTCCGCGATCGTCACGGATGACCTCGATGCGGGCAGGCTCCAGATGAAGCCGTTCCTCGCTCTCTACATCGGCGGTATGGGCGCAAAGGGGCACAACTTCTACAACGACCTTGCACGCAGATACGGGTACGAAGAGGAAGCAGAACGCATCCAAGACCTGTACCTCGCAGGCAAGAAGATGGAAGCGACACTCGCCGTGCCCGATGCACTCGTCGACGAAGTGTGCCTCGTCGGATCGTCCCACCAGATCAGAGACCGGCTCGAAGCGTGGAAGGACGCGGGGGTCTCGACCTTGAATATCGCAACGACAGACCCAACGACATTGCGCACGATCGCCGAGCACGTCAGCTAGGTCCGCGAGCCCACTCGACGAGAGCCTCCGACCACACCGTTACGCATCCGGCATCCGCGCAGCGCAGCATCAGCTCGCGATCGCTCGTGACCACTGCTGCGCGCTCCGGACTCGCCCGGACCATGTCGACGATCTCGTCATCCGCGATCTGAGCCTGCGTGAATCGGATTTCCACTCTCTCCGATGAGCGCATGCGGGATCTGCCGGCAACCCCCACCGCATCGAACATGACCACAACCCGAGCACGGGACGCGCTGGCGAGACGATCCGCTATCGCAGCGACCCGGGTGCGGGCACGCGACGTGCCGAACTCCTCAAC
>CAYLIR010000352.1:0-1834 GCA_964383515.1 uncultured Acidimicrobiaceae bacterium | reverse complement strand
GTTCGCTATCGCTACGCCGTTCGAGGGCACCTTCCCATTGGAACAGGCTGAGGTGATGACGGACGGGACGTTCGTGGTGCCGTCGGAGAACCCCACAGCGGACCTCCACGTGATCACGGGATGGGCGATCGGGCGTGGCATCGATCTGGTGGACCTCTCAGTGAAGCGTCCATCGCTCGAAGACGTGTATCTCGAATTGACGGGAGGCACAGACGATGCGTGACCGCAGATCGGATCTGTCGCTTCTTGCGACGCAGATCGACTATCAGAACAAGATCTTCTTCAGAACGCCTATCGCCGCGTTCTTCACGATCTTCTTCCCTCTCATGATCTTCCTCGTGTTCTCCGTCGTCTTCGGGAACGAGCGGATCCCGGGACTTGGTGTCACAACAGCCCAGTACTACGCGCCCGCCCTGGCGGTGTTCGCCGCGGTGTCCGCCTCGTACACGAACATCGCGTCAACCACCGCCTACCAGCGCGACATGGGGATCCTCAAACGGGTCAGAGGCACACCGCTTCCTGCGATCACGTATCTTGGGGGCAAGATCATCTCTGCGGTGGAGGTCGCGCTGCTTTCCGTGGTCGTGATGCTCGGCATCGGCATCGTGTTCTTCGGCGTGGCGATCTATGCCCGAACCCTGCCAGCGGCCATCGTGACCTTCCTCGTTGGTGTCGGGACGTTCGCCGCCCTTGGTCTCCTTGTCGCTGCTGTGGTCCCCTCAGGTGAGGGGGCAACGGCTGTGACCAACGCCACATTGCTGCCGCTTGCGTTCATCAGCGGTGTGTTCTTGGTGCCATCTTCTGACGCTCCAAGCTGGTTGTCGAAGCTTGCGGGCATCTTCCCACTCAAGCATTTCGTCGAGCCGTTCACCCAGGCGTTCAACCCGACGTACGCAGGATCGGGATGGGAGTGGGGCGATCTCGCCTTCATGCTCGCGTGGGGGGTCGTTGCTGCTCTGCTCGCGGTGAAGCTGTTCAGGTGGGAAGCCCCTGCCGGCCGCACCTCGAAGCGCAAACGCCGCTAGCCCCACAGTGGGGCATCTACGCTTGGGGTATGTGCGGGAGATTCGTCCAGGTGGAGAAGCCAGAGTTCTATGCGGAGCACTTCGGCGCGCAGTTCGTGCGAACAGAGACACTCCGTCAGAGGTACAACGTAGCGCCTACCGCCCGCGTGTATGCAGTCGCCGAACACAACGACGACCGGGTCCTCACCTCCTTCCGGTGGGGCCTCGTACCTTCCTGGGCCAAGGAGGCGAAGATCGGAGCGAGGGCGATCAACGCACGTGCAGAGACAGCCGCGGACAGGCCGATGTTCCGTAGTTCGTTCGCAAAGCGGCGATGCCTGATCCCCATCGATGGTTTCTTCGAGTGGGAACGCAAGGCCAAAGGCAAGCTACCCCACTACATATACAGCGCTGACGGCAACCCGCTCCCGGTGGCCGGCCTGTGGTCGTCGTGGAGGGATCCGGAAACGGACGAGCGGTTGCTCACCTGCACGATCTTGACCGGGCCGCCGACCCCGCTTGTCGCGAAGATCCACGACCGTATGCCGATCGTCATGCCTCCCGAACGCTGGGATGCCTGGCTCGACACATCCGTGACGGACAAAGAGACGGTCAGAGCGCTGATGGGAACGTATCCGGCGGACCTCATGGATGAGCACGCGGTCTCGACGTTGGTGAACGATGTGCAGAACGACTCCATCGACGTGATCACGCCGTTGACGACCCCGATCGCTGGCAACCCATAGCCCACCTTCCAGCCGCGATGGCGACGATCCGGCGTAGATCGAAGCTCCCCCCGGACGCGCGTTTGTGCGAAACAGGTCGGTTGT
>CAYLIR010000351.1:0-1835 GCA_964383515.1 uncultured Acidimicrobiaceae bacterium | reverse complement strand
CCCGCCCCCACACCTGACACAAGGCCGCCGACCAAATCCTCGACACCCTCCCCGCATATATCCAACGAATCCCTGACTCCGCACAACAGCACTGTTCAACACACTCCTACGGTTGCGACGGGTTCTCGTCGTCGTAGAAACCGTAGGTGGCGATGAGATCGGAGAGTGCCTCCTTCGTCTGTGCGCGAACATCCTGCCATGCGAACAGTATCTGCTCGTTGGCGGCGAGGACCTCGTTCTCGTGGACCGAGAGACGCTCGGCGTATACATCTCGATACCCGGAGGTGTCCCTACAGGTCGCGTCGGCGACGGCGATCTCGATCTCCCACTGGGATGCGGGACCATCTTCAGCGGTGACAGCGTCCTCGTCGGCCGATGGCTCTGCGCTTCGTGTGTCGCCGTCTTCTACCGGGGGGATCTCGGTCGCGAGGGAGAACGCGTCCTCGAACGTGTCTACCTCGTATCCCTCGCTGTGCATGCATCTACGCCATTCCTCGAGGGCCTGCTGCACGGCGCCATCCGCTTCGGTACGATCCCTGGCTTCGCTGCGGATTCTCGAGAGTTCGTCGAAGGCCGCCTCCCACCCAAGAGCGGTCTTGACATCGCCTGCAATCGTCGCAGAAGCTTCGGCGATGCAACCATCGACTGATGTCGACAACCTGCCGGATGACGTGTTGATCGAGATCATGTTCTCTCCGGACCCGAAGAACGCCGTTTCCCACTCACGCTTGCCCTGCTCTCCGAGCGAGTCGAAATACACCTGTTCCTCGGGATCGGTGTCCACGTCCAATTCGGGTACCCGATAGCCAAGCTGTCGCGCCCTATCGACCGTGAGCTCGGGCCTCTCGATCATTGGGTCGATCGTTGGTTCCCGTCGCGGAGGTTCATACTTGAAGCCTTCGCGGAACATGCACTCGGCGACCAGCTCGTCCTCTTTGATCATCCATAGGCTCCCCAGAGCGGCGCCTTCTTCGACGAGATCCGTCAACGGCGTCTCCCCGTACGGGAGCGCATCGCCGTCAGGGGCCGCACCGTCAGGGGCCGCACCGTCGCTACATGCAGACCCGACCAGCACGACCGCGAGGGCTAGAGCCGCGACTCGAGCCATCGCCGACGCGAAACCGCCCCGCTGGGAGGGACCGCTGCGAGGAGGCTGCGTCTCGATGTGAGACGCAGCTTCCTCCGTTGCGGTGCGCAAACCGGCTACCACCATACCCACTTGTGCGAACTCAGCGCGTTGTTGGATGGAAGGCCGTAGAGATCGATCTGGTAGCCTCTCTTCAGACGGAACTCGTAGCCGACGTAGTTCTTGTGCCGGTAGTGAGCGGTATTCATGTGGTTCCCACGGTTCTTGATCGACGATACGGAATCGTTCAGCTTGCAGTTGACCCAACAGTAGCCGAACTTCAGGGGGGCGCCATAGACATACCGGCCGTAGTTGCTCTCACTCCCCGAAAAGCGCCTGATACCGCCAGTCGCGTAGCTCGAGTTCTTGTAAGGAAGAACGGAACTCGTCGGGTTGCTTGCCGCCGGCGACCCACACAGTGACGTGCGCACAGTGCGGCATGCCAAACAAGCTCGTCCGTCAGATCTACAGCCACACCGACGGCGATCTCGCCATCAAACACGTCGAAGCCTTCGGTCGGGATCCCCCGAGACGACTCCTGCCCACCAGAGGCTCGATCGCTGGGCCGCACGATCATCCGCTGGAAGAGCCACATCGCCGCCTGGCACCACGCCCACGTGTCGAACGGACCAACCAAAGCAGCCAACAACCTCATCAAACGGATCACGTTCGGCTTCCGACGGTTCCGCAACTATCGGATCCGCACATC
>CAYLIR010000350.1:0-1835 GCA_964383515.1 uncultured Acidimicrobiaceae bacterium | reverse complement strand
CCTTGGCTTCTGAAGCCGCGACCATCTGCTGGGCGACTGGCCGCTCCTTCTCGATGAGGAGCTCCTCACGCTGTGCCAGGTTCGCCGAGCGTTGTTCGAGCGTCGCTGCACGCTGTGAGATCCTGTCTTCCTTCGACACGATCTCCACTCTGCGATGCTCGATTGTCGCCTCTTCTCTGTCCCGGTACGCCTCTGCCTTCGCTCGTGCCTCTTCATCAGCTCTCGCGAGGATCCGCTGCGCTTCCATCCGAGCGTCGGCGAGTATCTCCTCAGGAGCTGCGGGCTGCTTGACAAGCCGTCGTCCGACAAGCAAGCCAGCGAAGAAGACGGCAGCAACGACCACGCCTGGTATCAACAGGCTGAGGATCTGTTCCATCTTCGTTCCTTGATCCACCCGGCCCGAACGTAGGCGTGCCGAACCCCCCGAGGTTCGGCACACACGTGACGCATGCAATCAGGGACGATGCCCCCGATCAGGATGTGTCTAGCTGGTTCTCGTTCACAGGCCAGGTTGTATTTCAGTAGCTATGTGTGTGATCGCTACCGATGCTAGCTCATAACGCCGCGGTCGGGAACGCGAAATCGAGAAATCGCCTAGTCGGAATCCGCAACGGAAGCCTCTGCGCCTTCTGCGACGTCCTCGATGTCGTCGGTGATCACACCCACGGCACGCAGCACCTGATCTTGGAGCTGCATCGCCAGCTCCGGATTGTTCCGCAGATAATCCTTCGCTTTCTCCCTGCCCTGGCCGAGCTGGTCACCGTCGTAGGTGTACCAGGCACCCGCCTTGCGAACGATTCCGTGTTCGACAGCGACATCGATGAGGCTGCCTTCACGCGAGATGCCCTCGCCGAACATGATGTCGAACTCAGCCATTCTGAACGGAGGCGCGACCTTGTTCTTGACGACCTTCACCCGCACTTTGTTGCCGATGCTCTCCGTGCCGACCTTGATCGTTTCGATCCTGCGAATATCGAGCCGAACGCTCGAATAGAACTTGAGCGCACGGCCACCAGGTGTCGTCTCTGGGGACCCGAACATGACCCCGATCTTCTCGCGGATCTGGTTGATGAACACGGCCGTTGTGTTCGACCGGTTGATCGTCCCCGAGAGCTTGCGCAGCGCCTGGGACATCAGCCGGGCCTGGAGGCCGACGTGCGTATCCCCCATGTCGCCTTCCAGCTCAGCACGCGGCACCAAAGCAGCCACGGAGTCGATGACGACAACGTCTATCGCTCCCGAGCGAATGAGCATGTCTGCGATCTCCAACGCCTGCTCCCCTGTATCGGGTTGGGAGATGAGCAGTTCATCGATGTCCACTCCGATCGCCTTTGCATAGGTAGGGTCCAGCGCGTGTTCAGCATCGATGAACGCTGCTATGCCCCCGTTGCGCTGCGCTTCTGCAACGACATGAAGAGCCAACGATGTCTTTCCCGAAGATTCCGGGCCGTAGATCTCGACGACGCGCCCCCGGGGAAGCCCGCCTATGCCGAGCGCAAGGTCCAGCGACAAGGCGCCCGTGGGGATGGCATCGATCTGGCGAATCTCGTCGGTGCCCAGACGCATGATGGCACCCTTACCGAACTGTCGCTCGATCTGGGACATCGCCATCTCAAGGTTCTTGTCTTTGTCGCTCTGTTTCGGAGCCATCTGTTGTTCCCTTTCGACTGGTTGACACCACGGTATCGAACCCATACGACAGAATACGGATCGAATCACACGAATGGCATGTATCGGTACTCACCAGAGGGTAGTCGAACACCTGTTCGATATCGCGGATTTCGCCGACAACGCACCACGTAGAGCTACGGGAGCACGACCGTACCGACGGGAAC
>CAYLIR010000349.1:0-1836 GCA_964383515.1 uncultured Acidimicrobiaceae bacterium | reverse complement strand
GAGCCGGCATCGAATTCAAGGACGGAATCCGAGCAGAGAGGAGAACCGACAGGTCAAGGGACGCCGCCTAACCGCCCGACCCCAATCCACAGGATTTGGCGATATCTCTGCACCGCGGCTCTCGTCCCTCTGCCCGCGAGCAATGTAGCTGTTAGCATGCGATGTCGTGCAATCGCAGAGTAGCCGCAGTCCGGTTGCCCCTGCACCGGGACTTGACGCCGCGTGAGTAGAGGACGGCCGGGCGCTCGTGGCGCGAGGGGCGGCTCGAACGCGACACAGGAGCAGGAGAGTGAGAGCGAAGCAGATCGCATCCGAAGTGGTGGCAGGCTTGCTGCTTGCTGGCTACATCGTCGCCATGCTCGAGCGTCTGACACCGGCGTTGGCGAAGGCGCTGATGACTGACTCAATCGCCGGAGTGCGCTGGATCACGCTACTCTTGATCCTGAGCGGTGCAACACTGGGTGCAGTGGTTCTCGCAACCACCCGCCTGCCCACCGTAACCGCTACGGCAGCGGGGATGCTCACTTTGTGCTACGCGCCGCTCCTCGTTGACCTCGGGATGCCAAGCTGGTACCCCGATCGCCTGAGCTCAGCGGTCCTTCTCACGGCTGGTCCTGCCGTCTTCGTTGTGATTGGAGGTCTGTACGGGGCCAGTGCGTGGGGGTACTTCCGAAACAGACGGCGTCAGTGGCAGTAGCACCGATCTTGCCCCTGGCCATGCGGCAGCGGGGCAGGCCAGCGGTCGCGCGGCCCTGATCGACCCCAGGCAATCACTCGGGGATTCCCAGCTCCCTAGTTTCCTGACCCGGACAGTTCGACCTCGACAAGGCAGTGCGAGTAGGTATCGGGATCGTTCGCAGCAGCTGCATCGATATCACCAACTGAGGAAACATCAATCCCATGATCCTGCAAACACGCGACTACTGCATCCTGCGCTCGCTCCGTCTCCTGCTCGGATGCAGGCTCCAGATAGTCGTGCCATGCCGGAAGCCTACGCATGGCGAGTCCGCTGCATCAATAGGTGCTGCGCCGACAACGACGGGGTCAGCGTAGGTGGATGATGTTGCCCGTGATGAGTCTGGCTGCATCGGACACGAGATATGTGATCACGTCGCCTACTTCTTCGGGCTGCGCTATGTGGAACAACCTCGCGTTGTCCTCGACAGCTTCTCTCACCTCATCGGTGACCCAGCCTGTGTCTGTGACAGGGGGATACACGACATTCGAGGTAACTCCACGATCTGCGAGTTCGAGGGCCGCTGCCATCGAGTAGTTCTCCAATGCTGCTTTGGCTGCCCCATAGGAGACTTCGCTTGGGAAGCCGAGTGGCCCGCAAGAGGTGAGACCGATGATCCGGCCCCATGACAATCCAAATGAATGGTGCCGATCGGCGAACTCCGAGATGAGGAGCGCAGTCGCTCGGGCATCTGCGGAGAACTGCTGGTCGATGGTGCTGGCAGACACACGTCGGAGATTGCGACCGAGATCGTCAGATGATCGGGAAGTGAAAGTATCGGCTACCCAACTCGTAGCGTTGTTGACGAGAATGTCCACCGGACCGAACGCATCTTCGGCTGCATCGAACAGACGGCTGATTGTTTCGTCGTCGCTGAGATCGGCCTCTATCGCTACCACCGATCCGCCGTTGGCAGAGATCGCCTGGACCACAGCGTCAGCATCTTGGGCACGGTTGTTGCGGTAAGTGACGGGGATGCCCGGATCGGGAGCATCCTCGATGCGCAGGTAGGTGATCACAACCGATGCGCCACGTTCGGCGATGCGACGAGCTGTCGCTGCGCCGATACCGTGGTTTGCGCCTGTGACGAGCGCCACGTG
>CAYLIR010000348.1:0-1841 GCA_964383515.1 uncultured Acidimicrobiaceae bacterium | reverse complement strand
CATCTCCACGAACGGAACCCCCTCACGCGGCCCGTGGTTCGGCAGCTGTGTATAGCTTGAATTGAGAAAACGCACGTGATGCTTTGGGGTGAGCAACGCAAGCCGATAGCGGCGACCAGGGTCGCCGACGGGGCTCTCGCTCGGAGGAACGAAGCCCGGAAGCGGGTCGTGACCGTCAACACCAAGAGCGCTGCTGTAGAGGCTGGCCTTGCCAGACGGTGTCGGGAACGCACCCGCAGCGTAGGGCAAGACCTCGTCGGGGATGTCGAGTCGCACGAATCCGTCGCTGCGGATGGCATCGATGTCGACTCCCCGGAGGGCGGATAGCAGCAAGCTTTCGTCGTCTTCGAAGAGGGCGGGATCGGTGAGTCCCATCGCGTGCGCAAGCCTGCGCCACAGCTCCGTGTTGGGGACGCTCTCACCGACCGGGGCGATCGCTGGCTCGTTCCATCCAAGGTACATATGCCCCCATGCTGCTACGGCGTCGAGTTGTTCGAGTTGCGTCGTTGCCGGGAAGATGATGTCCGCATATCGAGCCGTGTCTGTCATGAACTGCTCGCTCACGACCGTGAAGAGGTCTTCACGTTCGAGGCCTTGGCGAATCAGTTCCGCGTTCGGGACGGTGACGAGCGGGTTACCGTTCCAAACCACGAGCGCCCCGATGCGGGGATCGAGTGACGGATCGGTAAGCACTCGCCCAAGATGGTTCATGTTCAGTTTCCGCCGCATGGGCGCGTCCTGCGGGGAGAACACGGACGTGTCCACGTTGGCGTCCGCATAGGTACCGGTCGAGCGTGCAAGCCCTCCGCCAAGCACCTGCCACGAACCCGTAAGGGTGGGCAGGCAGGCAAGCGTGCGAAAGAACATCGCACCGTTGGTGTGGTGCTCCGCACCGATGAGCGTCCTGATCATCGCAGGGCTGGTGGATCCGTACATCGTCGCAAGCCGCTCGATGTCACCAGCGTCGATGCCACAGATATCGGCTGCTCTCACAGGAGGCCACGCCGCGACGCGGTCTGCCAATTCGTCGAACCCCGTCGTGTGCGCATCGATGTACGTGCGGTCGATGAGCCCGTCGCGGATGAGTACGTGCATCATGGCAAGCATGAGCGCCACATCGGTTCCAGGAAGAGGCTGCAAGAACCAGTCCGCTGCCTCCGCAGTTGCCGTCTTGATCGGGTCGATGACCACCACGACGGCTCCGTTGTCTTTGGCCTGTTCGATGAACGGCCACAGGTGACGGTTCGTCAGCTTGGTATTGGTCGCCCACAAGATGATGAGCTTCGAGTGGCATGCGTCGGTTGGGTCGGCCCCTCTCCCTGAACCCGTCGTTGCGGCAAAACCCGAGCCTGCAGTCGCTCCGCACAGTGAACCTGTTTGCTCGGTTGCGCCGAGTGCAGCGAAGAATCTCCTGTCGAGGGAACTCATCTGGATGACACCCTGGGTTCCGGCATCTCGCCATGGCAGGATCGCCTCGCCTCCGAGGGCGTCGATGATGTCGCCGAAACGCTCTGCTGTGACCGAAAGGGCCTCTCCCCATGAGAGCTGTTCGAAACGCCCTTCGCCTTTGGCTCCCACCCGTTTGAGCGGTGTCAGGATGCGGTCGGGGCTATAGACCCTGTCGAGGAAGCGGTTCACCTTCGGGCAGAGTTCACCTTGGGAGTACGGGTGATCCGGATTGCCGCGAAGCTTGACAGCGACACCGTCGTGAACGGTCACAATCCATCCGCACGAGTCTGGGCAGTCATGGTGGCAGGTGCCAAGGACGGTTCGTTGTGTCATGGCGAAACTCTACCCGTACCTGTAGACGGCGAAAGCGTTGCCCACCCTCCCCGGAACCA
>CAYLIR010000347.1:0-1847 GCA_964383515.1 uncultured Acidimicrobiaceae bacterium | reverse complement strand
CAGACTCCGCTGCCCACGCCCCGCGCGGCGGCCGCCGGGCCCGGGGGAGTTGCGTCGGCCTCCGTGCCGCTGACCAGGGCGATCCACTCACGGAGCACATCGTCGACGGTTACGCCCATCTTCTCGGCTCTGGCGCGCGCTGAGCGTTCGAGCAGTGGAACGGGTACGCCGAGCTGCTCGGATAGCTGGTGGAGGAGTTCGTCCATTGCCTTACCTCAGCGTCTCGATATAGCTGACAAGTGCGTCGATCTCTGCATCAGAAAGATACGAGTACGACGGCATGACCGACCATGGCCTGGCAGCTCGGGGGTTCTTGAGATGCGTCGTGAGCGCTGCAGCATCGAATCCCTCACGTGTCGCGGCGTGGAAGAGGTCGGGGCCGATCCGCGTCGAACCGCGAAGTACGGGGGTCTCGTTGGCGTAGTCCCCGGCGGTCGATACCGCGCCAAGGCCCACATCGGCGGCAACAGGCCGCACCTCTTGGGTATGGCATTCGGCACAACCCTGTGCGACATACAGGTTGCGTCCTGTGGAGGCCGCGGTGCCTGGCTCGTAGGTGCGGTACGTGTCGGCAAGCAAGGTGGGCTCGTCGGTAGCCGTTCCGACAAGCGGCACGACCACCGTGACCAGCATCGCTGCGACCCAAACGGCGACAACTCCTCGTAGGAGGCGCTTGAAGGTGAGCTCGTTCGTCTGACCAGCGGACGTGAGGTCGTCGCCCACATCATGGGTGGGCACGGCCTGCTCGTCCCCGGCCGATCGTGCGGTCGCAACGAGGAACAGCACCTGGCCGATCGTGAAGACCACGAGGCCGATCGCGATCATCCATACGAAGGGGACCATCATGTTCGCGGTGACTTCCCAACCTGGGCCCCAGTTCGGATACTTCTGGCTCGTTGGCCCTGCCGCCCAGGTGAAGCCAGCAGCGATTCCTCCGGTGAGCATCCCGGCCACGACGAGTACGAGGCCGAGCGTCGACGCGAGGAAATGGGGAGAAGGTGCAGTGCGCGTTCCGCCGGTGACGACCTTGTATGCAGCGAAGATGGCGAAGCTGGCACCGCCCAGGACGACGATCGTGCCGAGTCCGCGTGCCCACCAGGTGAACTGGGCGACAGCACTCGATGCGGGGAAGGTGGCCAGGAAGGTGACCGCGGTTGCAGTGGCGAGAGCTCCCCCAGCGATCGTGGCGTAGCGCAATGCCGGTCGGTTCGCGACCTCAGCGACAGACCCTTTCACCATCAGGCCGATGTCGGTCGCGATAGCGATTGTGGGGACGAACGCCGCGATTGCGAAGGCCACAGCCACGGTCTCGAGCCAGTCTGGTGCAGCTGAGTAGATGAGGTTTGTCCCGTTGAGGAATGCCGCGACCAGGATCAACGACCAGAATCCAAGCACAGCCAGCGGCCTTGCGTGTGTTGTTTCGACCCCGGCGATCCTTCCGAACACGAAATAGACAAGGCCGACGGATGCGGTCACGAGGAACAGCCTCACTCCGGCGTTGATGAACTCCCCGACGACCACTCCCGCGAAGCCTGCAGGCAGCGGTACGAGGCCAGCGATGAGTGTCAACGAGAGGAAGATGGGGGCCGCAATGAGGTACCAGCCAGCTGGTCCAACGCGACCTGATGTGGTCTTGGCTGTCGCGGTGATTGCCAGGGTCGCGGCCACGACACCGATGGTGATGATCGCTCGTGCCCACAGTGGGGATTCCTGACCGGTGATACCGCTCGAGAGCCCGATCACGATGCCAGCGGCGCCAGCGAGGGATCCGACGGCGATGAGCACCAGGGAGAGCGATACCAGCGCTCTCCTCCTGACTGGCTGGCCGGTGAGAAGCGGCTTCTCTG
>CAYLIR010000346.1:0-1875 GCA_964383515.1 uncultured Acidimicrobiaceae bacterium | reverse complement strand
CTCACTGCAATCGAAAGGGGTGCTGGCGTTGCCGAGACGAGGGAACCCGATGTGGGGCTCGTCGACACGATCTACGGTTGGGCCTCGGGTCTCGGTCTCGATGACATCTTCGACGACGAGGACGTGCGGGCGGGCGACTTCGTGCGGGCAGCGAGGCAACTCCTCGACCTGCTTCGCCAGATCCGCGACGGCTATGGAGCGTACCGCACCGTAGCGTCTGCGGCCATCGAGTCCATCGACCGGGGCATCGTTGCATCCGAGGTCGTACGATGACCGACCGCCCGTGGCTGGTCGTGGTCAATCCAGCAGCGGGGAGCACGGTCGCGCGCCTCGACGACGTACGTAGCGCGTTCTCCCACCATGACGTCCCCGCAACCATCACGGTCACCCGGTCTGTCGACCATCTACGCGATGTCGTGCGTGCCGGTGTCGCCAGCGGACACCGCAACATAGCGGTCGTCGGCGGCGACGGGACTGCACATCACGTTCTCAACGCGATGATGGCTACCGCGACCCCCAACGACAGCGTCAGGACGCTCAGTATCATCCCGGCAGGTTCGGGGAGCGACTTCATCAGGACTTTCGGCCACTCCCGGGGACTCGAAGAGGGGGTGGCACGCCTGCGCACCCCTGATCGATACCGGATCGATGTAGGCAGAGCGGTCGGTGCTTTCGGAACCGCATACTTCCTCAATGCCGTCAACGTCGGTATCGCCGCAAGCGCCGCATCGAGGGCCCTTCACCTTCCTCGACGCCTTGGCCCCAGACGGTACGCGATCGGCTTCTGGATCGCCCTGGCACGATTCAGCCAAGCGGCGATCGATGTTCGCACCGACGACCATCGCTTCACCGGCACTGCCATCAACGTCGTCGTGGCGAACGGGCAGTTCTTCGGCGGCGGCATGAACATCGCCCCACGTGCCACGCTCACCGACGGTCGCTTCGATGTACAGGTGTTCCAGGGCCCACGGCGCAAGGCGTTCTCCGTCATGCCGCGGGTCGTCAGGGGTTCCCACCTCACCCACACATCGGTGCGGCGCTATATCGGCGCTGACATCCGCATCACCGTCCCCGATGCATGGGCCGTCGAAGCCGACGGAGAGATTCTCGGCACAGGGAGCGTACACATTGCTACGATTCCCTCCGCGATCGACTTCGTCATATGACGAGGGTTGAACTGTCACCAGGAGCGAGTATGCTCCGCGCCGTTGTAGACGACCGAGAGAACCATG
This sequence comes from uncultured Acidimicrobiaceae bacterium, assembly GCA_964383515.1. Classification (GTDB taxonomy): domain Bacteria; phylum Actinomycetota; class Acidimicrobiia; order Spongiisociales; family UBA5794; genus JAMBLL01. Next base: position 643 of record CAYLIR010000346.1, on the reverse strand, counting down.
GCATCCGAAATCCCTGAAGACATCGACAAAGCGCTCGAGGACGTCGACGTGACCGCAGGAGCCTCGACGACAGGCGCCCTCCCCGAAATCGACGTAGCAAGCGACGCCGACGAAGAACCCACCGAAGCCCTCGACGAACTCGAAGCCGAAGAGCTCGAGATGCTCACCGAGGACGAGACGAGTGAGACGCTTGTCATCGATGAAGCCGCCGAGATGCGCGCGATTCGCAGAGCTGAGATCGCCATGGACGTCGAGAGCGTCGACAAAGCAACCCTCGACGAGTTCGTGTGCACGAGTTGCTTCCTGGTGAAGCGGTCGAGCCAGCTCGCGAACAAACGCAAGAAGATCTGTCGCGACTGCGCCATGTGAGCCCGCGTCTCCCCAGACCGGTACGATCGTGGGATGGATGCCATCCCTCGCAGCTACCTCGACGACGCAGTCCGTCTGACACGCACACTCATCGCGAACGGCTGTGTGAACACCGGCGATCCCGCGTCAGGCAACGAGATCGTGTCCGTCCGCTCCATCCAGGAGTATCTCGGCCATGAAGGCACCGTCGTCGAACCGATCCCTGGACGAGCGTCCGTCGTCTACCGGCTACGCGGGGCAGATCCCGCAGCGCCCCAGCTTCTCCTGCTCCCGC
>CAYLIR010000345.1:0-1900 GCA_964383515.1 uncultured Acidimicrobiaceae bacterium | reverse complement strand
CACCAGGGCATGTCGACTTCACCGTTGAAGTAGAGCGCTCACTGCGTGTGCTCGACGGTGCTGTGGCTGTATTCGACGCTGTCTCCGGTGTCGAGCCCCAGTCCGAAACCGTGTGGCGCCAGGCAGACAAGTACGGCGTCCCGCGTATCTGCTTCATCAACAAGATGGACCGCATCGGTGCGGACTTCTTCGCCGCGACGCAGTCGATCGTCGACCGTCTCGGCGGCAACCCCGTTGCTCTCCAGATACCGATTGGCGCTGAGGGAGATTTCAAGGGCGTCATAGACCTTGTCACGATGAAGGCGATCGTATGGGAGGACGACGAGGGTACAGACTTCGAGGTCGTCGACATTCCCGCGGAGCTTGCAGACCAGGCCGACGAATGGCATCACAAGATGCTCGACGTCGTCGCATCCGAGGATGAGGATCTCATGGAACGCTATCTGATGGAGGAGGATCTCACACCAGACGAGATCCGATCGGTCATCAGGACCGGCACCATCAACCGCGACTTCGTGCCGGTGATGCTCGGCACCGCGTTCAAGAACAAGGGTGTCCAGCCGTTGCTCGACGCTGTCGTGTCCTATCTGCCGAGCCCGGCTGAACTTCCTCCGATCGTTGGGTTCCGTCCCGGTCACGAAGATGAACAGATCGAGCGCAGGCCATCCGACGATGAGCCGTTCTCTGCGCTTGCTTTCAAGATCATGGCTGATCCGTATGTTGGGAAACTGACGTACTTCCGGGTGTACTCCGGCCAAGCGAACAAGGGCGATACGATCGTCAACTCGCGTTCGGGCAAGAAGGAGCGTTTCGGTCGTCTTCTCCTCATGCACGCGGCCAAGCAGGAAGACATCGACGAGATCCACACGGGCGACATCGTTGCGGCCGTTGGCCTCAAGGACACGAAGACCGGTGACACGCTTGCTGCTGTCAACGCCCCCATCCAGCTCGAATCGATGACGTTCCCTGATCCGGTGATCTCTGTCGCGATCGAGCCGAAGACGAAGTCCGATCAGGACAAGCTCGGCAACGGCCTCGCGAGGCTTTCGGAGGAAGATCCGACGTTCAGTGTGCATACCGACGACGAGACCGGTCAAACGATCATCGCAGGCATGGGCGAGTTGCACCTCGACGTCCTCGTGGACAGGCTCTTCAGAGAGTTCAAGGTCGAGGCGAACGTTGGTCGTCCCCAGGTTGCATACCGCGAGACGATCAAGAGGCCTGTGAACAAGATCAGTGCGAAGTTCAAGCGCCAGACCGGCGGATCCGGCATGTACGGGCATGTCGTGATCGATCTTGAGCCGCTTCCCCCGGGAACTGGGTTCGAGTTCGTCGACGCAGTCAAGGGAGGGAACGTCCCGCGTGAATACATACCCGCTGTCGAGAAGGGCATGCGAGAGGCGCTTGCAGGGGGGATCCTCGCTGGATATCCTCTTGTCGATCTCAGGGCTCGGCTCATCGATGGTTCGAGCCACAATGTCGACTCGAACGAGATGGCGTTCAAGATCGCCGGTTCCATGGCGATTCAGGAAGCAGCGAAGACGTCTGGCATCAAGATCCTCGAGCCCGTGATGGAACTCGAAGTAGTCACTCCTGAGGAGTACATGGGTGACGTTATCGGTGACCTGTCCTCGCGAAGAGGAAAGATCGAATCGATGGAGGCCCGCGGGGTGGTGCGCGTTGTCAAGGCACTCGTACCGCTCGCGGAGATGTTCGGATATGCGACCGACCTCCGGTCGCGGTCCCAGGGTCGTGCCAACTACACGATGCAATTCCATTCATACCAAGAAGTACCGACCGCAGCAGCCACGGAGATCGTGGCCAAGGTCAGAGGCGAATAGGAGCCCCACATGGCGAAGGAAAAGTTTGAGCGGTCGAAGCCGCATGTGAATATTGGGAC
>CAYLIR010000344.1:0-1900 GCA_964383515.1 uncultured Acidimicrobiaceae bacterium | reverse complement strand
TCCACCGACGTCCACACGTGCGCTGCCGTTCGACGCGCATCGATGAGGTTCTCTGCTATGCGCTCCCGCAAGTGGGAGATCTTCCTCACCTCACCGGCTGCTGGCGCTGGGTGCGCACCCGAGGGCGCAGATGCAACGCGCCCTGGCTCGGATGTAGCAACCGGTTCTGCCGGTGTTTCAGCTCGTCGCTGTGTCGCCTCTCCTGGGACATGGGTGGCGATGAAGGCTTCCACATCCTTGCGGGTGATCCTGCCTCCTCCACCAGTCCCGGGAACCATGGCGAGATCGATGCCGTGCTCATCAGCGAGTTTGCGCACGACCGGTGACAACACGCCTCTGCGCTCGGTCTTTGCATCGGCGGCCTCGCGGACACTCGCATCGGCCTCGGCTGGCCGCTCCCCTGGTTCGTCAGACTCGGTCGCGGACTCCCGATGGCTTGCTTCGATCGTCCCACTGGCGTCAGCGGTGGCTCCACCTCCACCGCTCACATCGAGCACGGCGATCGGCGTTCCAACATCCACCGTCGTCCCGGCTGCGACGAGGATCTCTGTGAGCACACCCGCTTTCGGCGATGGCAGCTCTGTGTCGACCTTGTCCGTGGAGATCTCGACCAGGATGTCGTCCTCAGCCACGTATTCACCGATCTGCTTGACCCACGACAGGATCGTGCCCTCGGTTACCGTCTCACCCAGCTGCGGCATCGTGATCGTGAACGACATCGGTTCTCTCCTTGTCGCATCCCACCAGGATGCGGGTCGGTTGTCCTTCGGCTAGTGCAGCGGTCGCCCTGCTGCAGCGAGCAACGTTTCTCCTATGGCTTCTGCGATCGTCGGATGTGCATGGATGAACGAGGCCGCTTCCGACGGAAGGGCTTCCCAGCCAACCGCGTACATCAGTTCGTGGATGAGCTCTCCAGCGCCGGGACCCACGACGGTCGCGCCCACGATGGGGCCATCCACCTCGGACACGACCTTGACCGTGCCGCCAACATCACCTTGGATGATCGCCCTTCCCATACCGCGCATCCCATGTTCTGTGGTCTCGACATCGAGGCCAGCTCCCGCTGCTGCAGCCGCCGTCTTGCCGACCCACCCGATCTCTGGGTTCGTGTACACCACCATCGGGATCGCGTTGTAGTCGACACCGGCTGACGCTCCTGTCGCGATGTGTGTGACCGCTGCGATCGCTTCGGCGAAGGCAACATGGGCGAGCTGCGGTGTGCCCGCAACGATGTCACCCACGGCGTAGACCCCGCTGACCGCCGTCTGCATCGTGTCGCGGTCGACACTGATGTAGCCACGCTCGGTGGCGATGTCCACCGTATCGAGGCCTGTGTCACCGGTGACAGGCCGACGGCCGACGGCCATCAGCACAACATCGACGTCGACAGTGTCATCCCCGAAGGGCACGGTCACTGAATCCTCGTTCATCCGGGCTGGCCCGACACCGACCCCGAGATGCATGGAGATCTTCCGGCGGCGGAACGCGCGTGCGAGGATCTTGGACGCTTCTGGCTCCATGCCGGGAACAAGCTGGTCTTCCATCTCGAACACGTGCACGTCGGTTCCAACCTCTGCGAGAAACGACGCGAACTCGCAGCCGATGACACCGCCGCCGACCACCGCCACGCTGCGTGGCTGCTCCGTCCAGTCAAGGGCATGATCTGATGACACGATGCGCTCGCCATCTATCTCGTATCCCGGAATGCTTGCAGGCTCAGATCCCGTGGCAACGATGATCGCGCGGGCGGAGATCTCTGTTGTCGATCCATCGTGGCTCTCGACCGAGACTGTCCCGGGGCCAGCGATCCTGCCATGACCTTCGACGATGTCAACGTTGCGGCTCTTGAGAGTCCCCGTGAGACCCTTGACGAGCAGGTCGACGATCTTCTGCTTCCTCG
>CAYLIR010000343.1:0-1907 GCA_964383515.1 uncultured Acidimicrobiaceae bacterium | reverse complement strand
CTGATGATCACCAATCCTGACACACAGGCCCTGGTCCTCTCCCCTGCAGAGTCGATCGCACTTCACCGCGTGCTCGGACTGGTGGATGCTGAACCGCCCCTCGCTGATCCAGATGTGATCGCGGAAGGCCTCAAGCACCTCCTCGCCAGGGGAGTGATCCGATCCTCGGACGGTAGGTACGCGGTCTCGGGCGATGTCGCCGATCTGCTGTCATCATTCGACGACCCGGAGTGGTCGGTGCGATGGATGAGCTTCCGCCCAGTGGGTCCCGCGGTGTTGATGGGCTCTGTTGGTGAGGAACGAGCAGTGATCCGAATGGTGGATCCTGACGGCCGGCAGGCGTTCTCCTGGACAGAACCCGCAGAGGTGCTGCCGATCGTGTTCGAAGCATGCGAACTCGACGGCTTCTTCCGCAGTGATGAACCGGCCATCGTCGTATCGGAGGACGATGCCCTGGAACTCTTCGACAAGGACAGGTTCGACCCAGCAGCGGAGACCTTCCAATATGCGGGCAAGGAGATGGTCGAGGTGCTCACGATCACTATCGCGTGCGAACGCCGCGGCGTGGGTGTACGCAGCTTCTGGGTCAAGGGTGCCGACAATACGCTCTTCCGATACCGCGATCGTGAGGGGCTCCGGTTCGGGAGCATCGAACCTGCGGATCCAGACGACCTGTGGCACTGGCTCAACGGTGGGCTGCACGCTGTGCTCCATGAGCTACAGCCGCAAGAGCCAGCGGCTTCCGACGTCTAGCCCCGACCTTCGAGGAACACCATCACACCGAGAGCGAACTACAACGGCGGGGTGTTATCCTGCCGGGTGGGCGGTCGCCCGATTACGTAACCGCGTAGGAAAGCACTTCGTGAACGACACCAAGACTGTTGTAGAAGAATACGGCACGCATGCCACCGACACAGGATCTCCAGAGGTCCAGGTGGCGCTGTTGACCGAACGCATCAACCATCTCACCGAGCATCTGAAGATCCACAAGAAGGATCATCACAGCCGGCGGGGACTGTTGATGATGGTTGGTAAGCGCCGGCGACTGCTTCGGTACCTCCAGGAACAAGACGTGGAGCGTTACCGTGCCCTGATCGCAAGATTGGGATTGCGTCGCTAGATCGGATGGGAAGGCGGCTCAGGCCGCCTTCTGTCCTTTTCGAGCGACATTTCAATGGAGGAAGAGATCCAGTTGTCAGTGGTCATTGTTCGCATGAGCCGCGCGAACGCTGACCACTGCCAATTGGGCTCCCTCCCTTAACGAAGGAGAAACGCGTGGCAGAGACCACCGTTCGCGGGCGCATCGGTGAGGTAGAGATCTCACTGAGCACAGGAAAGCTCGCACAACTAGCCGATGGGGCAGTCACTGTCACCATCGGTGACACCCAGGTCCTCGTGGCCGCAACCGCGAAACGCAGCCTCAGGGAGGGCGTGGATTTCTTCCCGCTCACCGTGGATGTTGAAGAACGCACCTACGCCGTTGGGCGTATCCCAGGGTCCTTCTTCCGCCGTGAAGGCCGTGCGTCTGAGAAGGCGATTCTCGCCGACAGGCTCATCGACAGGCCGCTGCGCCCGAATTTCAAGGACGGCTATCGCCACGACACACACGTCGTTGCGACGGTGCTCGCTGCCGACCTCGAGAACCCGCATGACATCGCCGCACTCAACGGTGCGTCCGCAGCGCTGACGGTCAGCCCGATCCCCTTCGAGGGGCCGATCGGCGCAGTCCGGCTCGCACTCATGAACGGCGAGTGGATTCCCTTCCCGACGTATGACCAGGGCGACGAGTCCGTGTTCGAGATCGTGGTTGCGGGCAAACGCAGCTCCTCTGGCGACATCGACATAGCGATGGTCGAAGCTGGTGCTTCGGAAGAGGGATTTCGCATGGTGCGCGATGGCGCCCAGGG
>CAYLIR010000342.1:0-1907 GCA_964383515.1 uncultured Acidimicrobiaceae bacterium | reverse complement strand
CGCTGTGGGCGTGTCTTGATCGTTCTGACAGTCGGGCCAATGGCCAGAGGGGACGCGGAACTATCGAACCTTCTTGGTGAAGACACGGAGAATCCGAGAGATTCTCCCCGCGAGTTCCCGTCGGGTTGCATCCCAGATAAACGTGTCGCGGCGTCCGTCGACGACGGTGCGGCGCCCCACAGCCGACAGTGTGTGGATGCCGTCTCGATAGGGGCCTGTCGTCGGCGGCGGGATATGACGCACGATCGTCTCAGAGAACGCATGAGGCGTCAACACATCGATCCGTGTGATCGTGATGGCCCCGCCGTAGCTTGTTGAGTTGTCCTGGGTCGGCCTGTAGAGCTCGTCCTCATGGACGAACGGTGTGCCTGCTGGCCTGGAGCAGCGGACATCGGTCTTGACCGGATTGAGTGCATGCGGCTCCCACGGCCCCTCCAACGACTGGGCATGGAAGACATGGAGCTTGGTATTGGGGCCGTTCGCCTGGTCGGTGCACATGAGCCACCATCGACCCTCATGGCGGAACACGGTCGAGTCGAGCCCGGCTATCCCCTCGAGGATCGTGGCTACCTGCTCCCACCGGTGAGGGAACTCGATCGCTGTATACAGACGCACTTGGTCGGCCTGATACGTCTCAGGGATGCAGTAGACGTTGCCGTCGGCCTCGAACAGGAATGGGTAGGAAGCATGGACACCGGTGTCGAGCACAACCGCAGGGTCGTTGTCACCATCGAGATCGACCGCTGAGATCACCCCCCTATGTGTGGCGTAGTCATAGTCCTCGACGAGCGCAGTGGTCGTGCCCCGATACTCGAGTGCGAAGGGGTCGGCGAGATACCTCGACCGGCCTCTTTCACCGATCCAACGGATCTGAGGCATCGGCCCGGTGAGGAACGCGCCGATGGGAACGTCGGCGATGCCGACCGACCATTTTGCTGCCATCGTGGTACCACGGAGCTGAGCGATGAGGAATCGAGCGGCCAGCCGCATGAGGAACGCGATCGTCGTTGCATTGACAGGGTCTCGTCGTACCGGAGCCTGGGTGGACGAGGGTTCAGCGGACACGCTGGAAGCATCGCCAGACTGGATCTGTCGGACCACGATGGAAGGCCATTCAGAACTGCCGAGCAAGGCCTCGTCTCTGGTCCGCACATACGAGTATGGAGTCACTCGGAAGAATCCTCGGTGGAGAACGATCCCGCCGTCGAGTCGTTCCGTCAAGCGTTGTAGGACCGAACCGACAGTCTGTTGCCCTTCATACAGTTCCCAGAAGCCAGGCGGCCTACCTCGATAGGCCCGCTCGTCCCCGTGGTGAAAGGACCAGATACCGAAACGCGCAGCGTCGAGGATGGCTCCCTTGACGATCCCGAAACTGAATCGCAGGAGCAGGTCGAGGTTGCTGGATCGGATGGCTGCAACGTCAGCGTCGCTGAATCGTTCAGCATACGAACCAACGGCGATCGTGCTGCAAGCGATCTCGGGGACATGGTCCAGCTCGGCTGTCATATCCACCGACCGCGATGCCCGGGACCTACGCTCAACGTACCCCTTGTTGAAGAGAATCCACAGGAGCCGCTGTCGGTCCTTGAGCCTGTGCCACTTGCTTGGTCGCTTCTCGGGTGCAGCACGCACCACCAGCAGCGATATCTCGACGCCGGGGACCGCTGTGAGCGAACGGATCGCCTTGGCTTGCCACGCAGGGAACCGCCGGCCGTTGCACATGATGCCGACACGTATGGGACGGGGGCTGCCTTGTGGTGGGACCATGGGGCGGTAGGCTACCTCCATCTGTCCCGAAGGGGAGCCATGGGTAGGAAGTACCTCTTCGTCATCAACTCGTTTCTTGCCGGGGGAGCGGAACGTTCGCTCGTCGAGATGCTGCCGCGCCTCGTAGACGAGGGTGTGAC
>CAYLIR010000341.1:0-1912 GCA_964383515.1 uncultured Acidimicrobiaceae bacterium | reverse complement strand
CACGATGAGCTTGGTGTTTGCGATGGGCTGCAATGGGGCAAGCTCGAGCACCGAAAACCTTGGCGGAGGGGGAGGGATTTGAACCCTCGGGACCCCGAAAGGTCCAACGGTTTTCGAGACCGTCACATTCGTCCGCTCTGTCACCCCTCCAGATGGCGGAAGTGTACCGAGCTGTCACGCGCAGCAGAACTCCCAAGGGATGCCCGACGGTGTACAGCGACGCGGGCAACGGTACATTCGAGAGTAATCGGCTACATCTTGGAGGGATCCATGCCCATCGCCACACCTGCCCAGTACAATGCCATGCTCGATGCAGCCAGAGCAGGCAAATACGCCTATCCGGCCATCAACATCTCGTCATCTGAGACGCTCAACGCAGCGCTGCGCGGATTCGCAGACGCTGAGTCGGACGGGATCATCCAGATCAGCCACGGTGGTGGTTCCTTCGCATCGGGAACGTACGTCAACTCGATGCCACTCGGTGCCCAGGCCCTTGCAGAGATGGCACACCTTCTCGCGGACGAGTATCCCGTGCTCATCGCTCTGCACACCGACCACTGCCAGGCAGACAAGGTGGACACCTTCATTCGGCCGCTGCTCGAGGTGAGCCGCGAGCGCGAAGAACACGGCCTCGGCCCGCTGTTCCAGAGCCACATGTTCGACGGGTCAGCCATCGACCTCGACTCCAACCTGGAGATCAGCGAGAAGCTCCTTGAGGAGATGCGCCAGCTTGACATCATCCTCGAACTCGAGGTCGGTGTCGTCGGCGGCGAAGAGGACGGAGTGTCCGCTGAGGGCGCTCCACGGGAGAAGCTGTACACCACGAACGAGGACCTTCTCGAGACCGCCCGCCGCCTTGGGCTCGGCGAGAAGGGCCGCTACATGCTCGCTGCGACTTTCGGGAACGTTCACGGCGTCTACAAGCCAGGGAATGTCAAGCTCCGCCCCGAGGTGCTCGGTGAAGGCCAGCAGGCCCTCAAGGAGGCGTACGGCGACGATGCGCAGTTCGACTACGTCTTCCACGGTGGATCAGGTTCGGAGCTCGAAGACATCCACGCGGCGATCGACAACGGCGTCATCAAGATGAACATCGACACCGACAATCAGTACGCGTTCACTCGGCCGGTCGCCGATCACATGTTCAAGAACTACGACGGCGTCCTCAAGGTCGATGGCGAGGTTGGCAACAAGAAGGTGTATGACCCAAGGTCGTACCTGAGGAAGGCTGAGACAGCCATGGCCGAAGGCGTTACGCAGGCATGCACTGTGCTGCGGTCGGCAGGTAAGACGCTGCTGAAGAACTAGTGCTTCAGCGACGCTGAGAAAAGAAGCCGTTGAGCAGGTCCACTGCGTCGATTTCACGGATTCCTGCGATGAGATCGATGCGGTGGTTCAGTCGTTCGTCCTGGGGAACATTGAACAGTGACCAGCACGCGCCCGCCTTGAGATCGGAAGCGCCGTAGACGATCCGATCGAGCCGTGACCACACGCTGGCCATGGCACACATCGCGCACGGTTCAACCGTGACGACGAGCGTGTGCCCTTCAAGGTGCCATGTGCCGAGTTCCTGAGACCGCTGGGAGATCACGAGCATCTCTGCATGCGCTGTTGCGTCTCCGCGTTGCTCGCGCCTGTTGTGGTCGGCCGCAACGACGTCCCCAGCCTCATCGACCAGGACGGCGCCGATCGGGATGTCGCTGTGGTCGGGTGCCCGACTTGCTTCGGTGAGGGCTGCTTGCATCGCCGTGTCCCAGGTCACTACCCAGCCTTTCGCTTGTACACTTTCGACCCCACGGAGGGGTCGCATAGTCTGGCCGAGTGCGCACGCCTGGAAAGCGTGTATACGGAAACGTATCGAGGGTTCAAATCCCTCCCCCTCCGCCAAGATCTTCGGTGTTCACGATAGAACGGT
>CAYLIR010000340.1:0-1918 GCA_964383515.1 uncultured Acidimicrobiaceae bacterium | reverse complement strand
CCATGATATCTCCCCAATGTGGTGCGGCAGCGCTGCCGTGGTCTCTCGATCGACACCATAGCGATAGGAGACGGACGTGGCAAAAAGTGGGAGCTCACGCGGTCGGTGCTCGGCCACAGCGCCACTCGGCGGGTTGTCTATCGGCTGCACGCGTTCGACGCAGTGGCCAGGCGCCCTCGTAGGCTCTGTGGGTCGAGGACACTGCAGGAGGATGGGACGGCCGGGTATGGCGTGTTGCGCGGTGAATGGTTGACGAGCCGGTGGATGGCAGTACCATCGTGCAACACACGCCGACACGGACGACCACGATGACATGGACACCTGACAGCTGGCGCTCGAAGACTGCGCTCCAGCAACCGAAGTATCCCGATCTCAACGAGCTTGACGCCGTTGAGAAGGAGATCGCAGCCTCTCCACCACTCGTATGCGCCGGGGAGGCACGACGGTTGCGCAAGCAACTTGGCCGGGTTGCCCGCGGCGAAGCGTTCCTCCTGCAAGGAGGAGACTGTGCCGAGTCGTTCGCCGAGTTCCATGTGGATACGATCAGGGACACGTTCAAGGTGATGCTGCAGATGTCTGTCGTGCTGACCTACGGTGCCTCACTGCCCGTGGTGAAGGTCGGCCGAATGGCAGGCCAGTTCGCGAAGCCGCGATCGACAGATCGTGAGATCAGGGGAGAACGCTCCCTGCCCAGCTATCGCGGGGACATCGTCAACGGCATTGCATTCGACAAGGACGCTCGCATCCCCGACCCGCAGCGGCTCATCAAGGCGTACCACCAATCCGCGCTGACACTGAACCTGCTGCGCGCATTCGCTCAAGGTGGGATGGCGAATCTCGAGCAGGTCCACAAGTGGAACCTCGAGTTCGTCCGAGACACGGATCAATCATCACGGTACGAGGATCTCGCGAGACAGTTGGACGAGGCGGTTGCCTTCATGCGAGCGATCGGACTCACCCCTGAAACAACGCGCCAGCTCCGAGAGACGGACTTCTACACAAGCCACGAGGCACTCCTCCCCGGGTACGAGCAAGCGCTCATCCGCAACGACAGCTTGACCGGAGACTGGTATGCATGCTCGGCTCACATGCTGTGGATAGGAGACAGAACCCGCCAGGTCGATGGTGCCCACGTGGAACTGCTGCGCGGCGTTGGCAACCCGATCGGTGTCAAGTGCGGCCCGTCGATGCAACCCGACGAACTCCGAGAGCTGATCGCTGTGTTGAATCCCGACAACGACCCGGGCAGACTGACCCTGATCACGCGCCACGGCGCGGACCACGTCGAGGAGTACCTTCCGAAGCTGATCGAAACGGTCGAACAGGAGGGCGCAAGCGTGGTGTGGACATGTGACCCGATGCATGGCAACACCATCGTGTCATCCACCGGATACAAGACGCGGCCATACGAAAGCGTCGCATCCGAAGTACGCCAGTTCTTCGAGATCCATCGCTCGTTCGGCACCTATCCCGGCGGCGTGCACTTCGAGATGACCGGAAAGAACGTCACCGAATGCACCGGTGGCGCCACGCACGTAGCCGAGGAGAACCTCCAAGATCGCTATCACACGCACTGCGACCCGCGACTCAACGCAAGCCAGGCAGTCGAGCTTGCCTTCGAGATCGCAGACGAGCTGAAGATCGCAAGGACGTGACCACATCTCCATGAGCAGCGACGCGCCGATGCCGTCACAAAAGTCCTCATCGACAACGGAGTCAACGCCAGCCGTATCACAGCTGTCAGCAAAGGCGAATCCTCCCCGGCGGTTCCGAACTCCTCAGACGCGAATCGCCAGAAAAACCGTCGAGTCGTCTTCAAGTTCCAAATCGGCAACTAGAAAAACAATCCTTCCCTTAATCAACGCTCCTCGGTATACTACTACCGGGGAGCGTTTTTGGTTTGCAGGGGGATAAATGT
>CAYLIR010000339.1:0-1918 GCA_964383515.1 uncultured Acidimicrobiaceae bacterium | reverse complement strand
TGTCATCGCGACCATGAACCTCAACGGCGACTACATGTCAGACGCCCTCGCTGCCCAGGTTGGCGGCATCGGCATCGCCCCGGGTGGCAATATCAACTACCAGACCGGTGTAGCCATCTTCGAGGCGACCCATGGGACCGCTCCGAAGTACACGGGCATGGACAAGGTCAACCCTGGTTCCATCATCTTGTCCGGCGAGATGATGTTCCGCTACATGGGATGGAACGAGGTTTCCGATCTGATCGTCAAGGGCATGGAGGCGGCGATCTCCGACAAGATCGTGACGTACGACTTCGCCCGCCTGATGGATGACGCAACAGAGGTCTCGTGCTCAGCGTTCGGCAAGGCCGTTGCAGAGCGCATGTAGCGGGCCAACAACCAGCGTGTGACGAGCCGCCGGTGCGGTTCGATGGCTGCCCGCGGTTGGGCGCTGGAATGTGACGGTATCCTTGGGTGTACCCCGACCCAAAGGAGAGGTCATGAGCAAGGTAACGGTTGTCGGCGCTGGCAAGTACGGGTCTACCACCGCCCAGCGGATTGCAGAATGGGACATCGTCGATGAGGTTGTGATGACCGACATCGTCGAAGGGCTGCCGCAAGGACTTGCCCTCGACATGAACCAATCGCGTCCGATTCTGGGCTATCGCACCCTGGTCACCGGCACCAACGACTACGCGGACACGGCAGATTCAGACGTTGTCGTCATCACTGCAGGGTTGCCCCGCAAGCCTGGCATGAGCCGCATGGACCTGCTCGGCGTCAACGCTGGCATCATCACGTCTGTCGTGACGGAGATCGCCAAGTACTCACCGGATGCCGTGATCATCGTCGTAACCAACCCCCTTGACCAGATGACCACGCTTGCTGCCGATGTTTCTGGATTCCCGCGCAATCGCGTGCTCGGCCAAGCTGGCATGCTCGACAGTGCACGTTTCGCCCACTTCATCTCGGAGGCCACAGGCCACGACATCCTCGACATCACCGCGGTGACGCTCGGTTCCCACGGTGAGACGATGGTTCCTGTTCCTTCGTTGTGCAAGGTCGGTGACAGGCCACTTCTCGAGGTGCTCGATGCCGATACGGTCGATGCGCTCGTCGACCGTACCCGCAAAGGTGGTGCGGAGATCGTGGCGTACCTCAAGACCGGATCGGCGTACTACGCACCATCTGCCGCGGCTGCCTCGATGGTCAAGGCCGTGGTCGAGGATGCCGGTGCAGAGATGCCCGTATGTGCCTGGATGGAAGGCCAGTACGGTATTGAGGGTGTGTACCTCGGCGTCATCGCCAAGCTCGGGTCCGAAGGAGTTGCCGAGATCGTGACGGTTCCGCTGACCGATGAGGAGCTCGAAGGCCTTCGCGCGGCAGCCGTGGCCGTCAAGGAGAAGGTTGCAGACCTCGAGGACATCGACACCTGATCGTCGACGCTACACGCTGTTGCCGTTTCTCGTGCACGTCGAGTGTGCGCGGGTGTGCGCGAAACGACCCGCGGCGGGGGGAGCATGCGCCCGCTCCCGCGGTGCCCAATCGCCTGAAACACCGGATTGGTACTGAAGAAACGCGATCTGGGGTAGAATTACACCCGCGTGATTCACAGACACGCACCAGCCGTTCCACGAGAGTCGTGGACATGAGGAGGTTTGCTGTAATGAACAAGGGCGAATTGATCGAAGCTGTAGCTCGGAACACGGGCGAGTCGAAGGCACTTGCCGAGAGAATGGTCAACGAGACGCTTGACGTCATCGTCGGCGGCGTCGTAGCTACCGGGAAGGTCCAGATCACCGGTTTCGGCACGTTCGAGGCTCGTGACCGTGCCGCGCGCACAGCTCGCAACCCACCGACGGGTGAAGAGATCAAGGTCAAAGCAACGAGAGTGCCCGCCTTCAAGGCTGGTAAGGGCTTCAAGGATGCTGTGAAGCCT
>CAYLIR010000338.1:0-1962 GCA_964383515.1 uncultured Acidimicrobiaceae bacterium | reverse complement strand
CGCCACGTACCTCACAGAGTCCGCCGCGCTCACGTCCCCGTGTCCACACCGCTCCGCCCATTCCTTGGGCTCGCGACCTTGTGTGTGGCGTCTGCAACCCTGGATACGTCGACCCGGCCGCCGGTCGGAGATCACTGGTGCTCGCGGCGCGGGCGATCGGGCGGTGCCGAAGATCAGGCAAGAAGCATTGGCTAGGCATCCCGTGCGCGGCTAGCGTGTGCACCACATGCCAGCCCTGATGGCCGGTGTGTAGGACAGACAACAACATGGAGGCATATCTATATGCATCGCAAAGCAGTGTGGTTCGCCCTCTTGCTGGCGCTAGCACTCGTCGCATCGGCATGTGCGGGAAGCAGCGGCGACGCTGATTCTGGCACAAGCGACACGACAACGGCTACGGAAGCTACCGACGGCACGACCGGCACGACAACGGCAACAGACGCTGGATTCGAACCCATGAGTCTCGAGTCAGGCGGCTGTGACTACGGCGGACGCGTGGACAGCATCAAGGCGCTCGACGAACACACCGTCGAGTTCAACCTGTGTGGCCCTCATCCAGCCTTCCTCGCTCAGATCGCCTTTGGCGTCTTCGGCATCCAGCCAGCCGAGCATCTCGAGGAAACGGGCGGTGCCCCGCTCGACAACCCGATCGGGACCGGCCCCTACTCGCTCAAAGAGTGGGTGCGCGGCGATTCGGTCGTCTACTCGCGCAACGATGACTACTACGGACAGGTGGCTCCTCACGAGACCGCAGTCCTCAAGTGGGCGACGGAGAGCGCAGGCAGGCTCATCGAACTGCAGTCGGGCAACGCGGATGGCATGACCTTCCCAGCGCCTGAGGACTACGCAACGATCGAAGGCGACCCGAACCTCGTCCTGTTGGACAAGCCAGAGCCGAACGTGTTCTACATGGGCTTCACCAACACGTTCGAGCCGTTCGACAACGTGGACGTCCGCAAGGCCATCGCCCTCGGCATCGACCGCCAACGGATCATCGACACCTTCTACCCACCAGGGTCAGAGACCGCATCGCACTTCACCCCGTGCTCCGTCGAGAACGGATGCCAGGGAGACAGCTGGTACGACTTCGACCCTACAGCGGCCAAGCAGATGCTCGCAGACGCCGGTTTCCCCAACGGGTTCGCAACGAAGATCTTCTACCGTGACGTGACCCGCGGCTATCTGCCGACACCAGGCAACGTCGCTGCTGATATCCAGGCACAGCTCAAGGAGAACCTCAACATCGACGCGGAAGTCGTTGTGATGGAATCCGGTGAGTTCATCCAGGCATCATCGGCGGGCGAACTCGACGGCATCCACCTCCTCGGCTGGACCGGCGACTACCCGCACGTGACGAACTTCTTGGACTTCCACTTCGCGGAGACCAACAAGCAGTTCGGCGATCCCTACCCGGAGATCTACGAACCACTGGCCAAGGCATCCCAGACGGCATCGGCTGAAGACGCCGCACCGCTGTATGCAGAAGCGAACAACGCCATCAAGGAACTCGTTCCGATGGTCCCGATCGCACACGCTGGAAGCGCATTCGCTGCAACCGCGGATGTGCAGGGCGCCTACGCCCCACCATGGGGTCAGGTCATGTTCAACTTCTGGGACAACGGCAAGGACACGCTGGTGTTCATGCAAGGCAACGAGCCGATCTCGCTGTACTGCGCCGATGAGACAGACGGTGAATCGCTCCGCGCCTGTGCGCAGGTCGTCGAAGCCCTCTACTCGTACACGGCAGACGGCAAGGTCCAGCCACAGCTGGCAACCGAATGTGTGCCGAACGCAGAGCTCTCGCAGTGGACATGCTCGCTGCGTGACGATGTCGTCTTCCATGACGGCTCGGCCTTCGACGCCAACGATGTCGTTGCTTCGTTCTCCGCAGGCCTCGATGCAGCCAACCCGCTGCACACGGGCAACAGCGGCGTGTTCGAGTACTACGACTACCTCTGGAAC
>CAYLIR010000337.1:0-1982 GCA_964383515.1 uncultured Acidimicrobiaceae bacterium | reverse complement strand
CGAATTGCGCAACACCGTTCCGTACCTCCGATTCGGATTTTGATTCGGTCCGGAGGCTGTCGACATCGATCTCAAGGTCGTGGTGGCCGGCGTTGGCGAGGATGGCGCCAGGCTTGAGGAGCGGAAAGTGCTGGGGGCCGATGGCACGCATCCCACCGGTCGCGGTGATCACCATGTCGGCGTTGGGCAGAGCCTCCTCGGCCGACCCGACCTCGTGCCCGTCCATGAACGCTTCAAGGGCTTTGACGGGTTCCACCTCCATGATGACCGCGCTTCCCCCAAGTGCTCGTACATACGTGGCGATGCCTCGGCCGACCCAGCCGTAGCCGACAATAGCGACGCGCTTGCCAGCCATAAGCAGATTGGTAAGTCCCAGGATGGCTTGGACGGTCGACTGTCCCGTTCCGTACCGGTTGTCGAACATGTGCTTGCACGCGGCATCGTTGGCTGCCATCGCCGGGAAGGGAAGTTGCCCTGCCGCGTATAGCGACTTCAGCCTGGCCACACCGGTTGTTGTCTGTTCCGAAACGCCCTTGAGCCGGGCGAAAATCTCGGGACGATGTTTGGCCATCCGGACGGTGAGCTCAGCGCCGTCATCGATGATGTAGTCGGGTTCAGTGTCCGCCACAGCGAGGAGGTCCTGCTCCCACCGGTCATAGCTGGTGCTGCGTGAGGCGTGGACTTCGATGCCTTGCTCCACGAGAGCGGCGCAAACATCGTCGCGGGTGGAGTGGGGGTTGCTGCCTGCAGCGACGACATTTGCGCCAGCGTCTGCAAGGATGGTTGCGAGGAGGGCGGTCTTGGCCTCAAGGTGGACAACTACAGCGACGCGTTTCCCCTTGAAGGAACCGTCGGAGAGCTTCTCACGAACAAGCCCGTTCAAGACTGGCGAGTGGCGACGCGCCCACGAGATGGCCAGATGACCATCCAGAGCAAGCGAGGGATCGGCAATCGTTGACTTCGAGGCGATGGGGGCATCGGTATCTATGGCAGCGTCTCGCTTTCAGTGCTTATTCTTTATCCTTCGCAGAGAATAACTATTGTGATCCCACGTGTCAAGGACACAATGGCTATACCTCATCCAAGGAAGTTGTGCTACGTTTCTTGGCGGATACGAAAAGCAAAGATCTAAGTCTGTGGCACGACCAAAGAACCAAGAGAAACGTCGCCGGGCGCTGATAGAAGCTGCTGAGCGAGCAATCGCGACGCGTGGACTCGGAGCACTGCGCCTCAGGGACATCGCCGAAGAGGCTGGTATCACTGGGCCCGCTGTTAGCTACTACTACCCCAACCTTGACGACCTGCTGGTCGACGTGTATACACGGGCCATCCAGAAGAACATGGAACGAGGCCCAGCAGCGATCGCCGAGCTCGACGACCCATGGGATCAGCTCATCGCCCTGCTCGACGTGAACCTCGCCCAGGGCCCCGGCGATATCGACGCGATCATCATGTATCAGTTCTCAGGTGAGCCGCGCTTCACGAGGAGCTACGGGGCTCTGTCATCCGCTCTTCGAACGAGTGAGATCGGCCTGTATTGGTCGGTCATCGATACGGGCGTTGCTCTTGGCCGCTTCAAGCCTGATCTCGACTCGTCAGCTCTGGCTCGGGCCATCGTCGCGCTCGCCGACGCGTATGGCCTCCAGATCGTGGTGGGCGAACCCGGCATGGACAAGGCGACCGCCCTCGCCGAGATCGCCAACGTGGCCGCCTCGCTCCTCCGCACGTCGAGCACAGCCGACGCCGCTAGCTGAATCCGCCCCATTCTTTACTGTTTGATGGACACTGTGGTCTGTCCCGGGCTTGGTGGGGTTGCTTCACTTGACTCAGCTGTACGCTGGGTTGGTTGCAGTGGATGGTTCCGTATTCGGTTGGTGTGTGCATTCCGATGCTGAAATAGCGGCGTTGACGGTTGTGGAAGATCTCGAGATGCTTGAAGATCGCGTTGGTGAGTTCAACACGAGTTCTCCACCGTTCCCGGT
>CAYLIR010000336.1:0-1983 GCA_964383515.1 uncultured Acidimicrobiaceae bacterium | reverse complement strand
CGACAACGGCTGAACCGACGCAACCGTCGATCTTGCTCTGCGCTTCGCCAACCGGCTTCCTGTACACGTTGTCGACGCCAGTTCGCGCCGCGGAGACATGGCTGCACGCAACATCGCTACATCCAGCACCGATTCCGACCTCGTCGTGTTCTGCGATTCCGATGATGCCGTCAGCCCGCGTTGGCTGTCGCGCCACGTGGAGCAGCTCGCCACATCGGATGTTTCCGTGGGGCCCTGCCTGATGCTCGTCGAGCTGTCGGACACCAGCACCGGATCGCTCGTTTCTGCCCCCATGTACGGCGTATATGGTTTCCTGCCGTACGGGCTGTCTGCGAACATGGGCGTGCGACGTAGTGTGTTCGATGTCCTTGGCGGATTCAACGAGACGTTCCGCGTTGGATACGACGTCGAGTTCTGTTGGCGCGCGCAGGTCGAAGGGTTCAACCTTGGAACAGCCGATGACGCTGTCGTCGTCAAGCGCAAGCGCGGGGACAGGCGTGGAACGTGGAACCAGCACAAAGCATTCGGTATCGCCGATGTGCAGCTCTACAGCACCTACCGCTCCAACGGCATGCCGCGTTCGCTCCCCACAGCGCTGCGTGCCTATGGATGGCTGGGTGTCCACCTGACGGACCTCTTCGACCCAGACGGGGCCTTGAGATGGATCGGCGTCGCAGCACAGCGGTATGGCCGAATCGTGGGAAGCATCCGCGAACGCGTGGCCTACCTGTGACCATCTCGGACGGCGCGCCGAACGCTCCCGATGGCGCTCCCACCTGAGATCCATACGGTCTATGCATCGCGAGGTCCTACGCTGATATCTGTGAACCCTCCCTCGATCTGTGCGGTCATACCAACCCACAACCGTCCCGCCGCACTCGCGCGAGCGATTCGCAGCGTCGCTGACCAGGCCATCCCCGCAAGCGAGATCGTCGTAGTGGACGATACATCGACCCCTCCTGTCGATCCCACACAACTGGCAAGGATCTGCCACTCGGTCACCGTGATTCGCTCGGACGTACCTCTCGGGCCCGCGGGAGCCAAGAACGCAGGAGTCGCCGCGGCGACGAGCGACTTCGTCGCGTTCCTCGATGATGACGACACCTGGCTCCCTTCCAAACTGGATGCCGTGCATCGATGCATCGAGCGCCATCCCGAAGCGGATGTCCTGATCCACCAGACGAGTAACCCAGGTGAATATGGCCCTCAAGGCCATGGGTGCGCATCGATCGCCGATCCTCTTTCGCGCATGATCCGGTCGCAACCACCCCATCTCGACGGCGTCGTTGTTCGTCGGGAGCGCCACCTTGAGCATCCCTTCGACCCCACCATGATCGCTGCCGAGGACATCGACTATCTCATCAACCTTGCGCGGTCTGGCACGCACATGGTGGAATCGGAGACGGTCCACGCGACCATCGGGGGAGGCGATCCGAGCACGATCAGCATCGACACGCGAATCGCAGGCCGACTGTCGCTCCTCGAACGTCATCCTGAGATCTCACGCGATACCCGAGCGCTCGCGTTCTTCTATGTGCGACTCGGACATCTGCAACGGAGAGCACACCGCCGATCGGATGCGGCCAGATCGTTCGCTACAGCACTGCGCATACACCCACGATCCGCGGAGGCATGGAGAGGCCTGGCTCGATCGCTCACGGTGAGGTGAGCATCCACTGTGGATTCGACAGCCGTGGGAGCGTGTAGTGTTGTGCCCTCGCACAGTCGGTCCGATCGGGTACGCGACACGGGAGCCCGGCTGGTGTCGGGGATGTGAGGATACATGACAGTTGCAGGTCTCGAGGGAGACAACGGCGCAGGTCTGTATCATCGTGGACTCGACCACGATGCCTGCGGGATCGGCTTCGTCGCGGACATCAAGGGACGCAAGAGCCGTCAGATCGTCGAGCAAGGCCTGGCAGTGCTCTCCAACCTCACCCATCGCGGTGCCGTAGGCGCGGATCCACTAATGGGTGATGGCGC
>CAYLIR010000335.1:0-1997 GCA_964383515.1 uncultured Acidimicrobiaceae bacterium | reverse complement strand
CCGCTTCTAGCGTCACCTGCGCCAACATGTTGGCGCAGGTGACGCTAGAAGCGGTGTGCTCAGTATGTGCCGCCGAGTTTTGTGTGGTCCCAGCTGGTGATCTTGGTCGGTTCGACGATGACTGCGGTGTTCTTTGGGGCGAAACGGCCGAAAGCGGCTTCGAGCGCCTCGTCGCTCAGGTCGACGGGGGCATCACCGACCATCGGATAGCGGGCGGCGAGCCCACCATAGATCTTGAGCACATAGTCCGGATCGGTGACGAGCCTCGCGGTTCCTGTGATCATCACGCCCTGGAGTTCGCCGTACGCGTTGCCTGCTTCGACGAGAACCGTGAGGCGGGGATCCCGCATCAGATTGACGATCTTCTGCGACTTGGTGAAGGATCGAAACACGATGTTGCCGTCCTCCATCACGAACCACATCGGGGCGAGGTGCGGGGCGCCGTCCTTTCCGATGGTCGCGACCTGGAGGACCTTCGCTCCCGATGAGAGGAAGCTCTGCCTCTCGACTTCGTTCATGGTGATATCTTTGCGTGCCATGTCGCCACGCTAGCGTGGGCGATTCGAACACGCGACGAGAATCAGAAACCGATTGCCCGCACCCGTTGCCGTCGGTATCCTCGTTGCAGCAAGCGAAAAGGCGGGGTTGGTCATGCGTGTCCGAGTGTTTGTCGTATTCCTTGGTCTCGTGCTCCTTGTGAGCGCCTGTTCCTCAGCAGATCCTGCGGAGGATGCGTCGGGAGCGAACGCGTCGGAAACTGCAGCTACGACGGCGGACATCACGGTGCCGACGGGATCCCCCTCGACGACCGCATCGACAGCCACGGTTCCCTCTACCGGGGATTCGGTGCCGCCGTCGGCATCGACCACAGCCGGTGGCACTGCCTCTCCGCAGGCCGGAGGCTCACGGACGGCAACGGTCACGCTCGACAACGGTGAGGAGTTCACGTTCGCTGTGCAGTGTGGGCTCGAACCTCAGGAGTCGGCAGGCTTGGATATCCTGTTCACTGCTGTGTCGAACGATGAACCCTATGGGTTCGACGTGACTCAGTTCGGATCCGCGGAGGACGATGCCTCCGCCCTCGCTCTGCAGGGGGCCATCACGATCTGGGATGCTGCCTCCTATGACGATGTGTGGGCAGCGAACACGCTCATCGCAGAATTGTCGGGGACCGACTACGCGGTGCAGCTCGATGGCACCACGATCAAGGGATCCGCCCTCTTCGTCCCCGAAGGTGACATCGAACGGATCGACGAAGGTGTTCCAGGCGAGCTGATCGTCGACTGCAGCTGAGCATCCATCGGGCTTCAGCGTTGCGATCATGCCTTTCGGAACGGTCGATGGCTGTCTAGGCTTGGGGCCACGGGGAGGGCACGGGCGACCTGACGGCGGCTGAGGCCCACACCATCTCGGGACAGCCGCCAAGAACGCAAGGGAACTCCATATGGCCGACAGCACATCTGCTAGGCAACTGACCGCTCCAGCGATCCTCGCCATGAAGGGCGTGGCACCGATCAAGATGGTCACCGCCTACGACGCCCCAACCGCCCGTATCGCGGACAGGGCAGGGGCAGACGTGATCCTCGTTGGCGATTCGGTCGCGAACGTCGTACTCGGCTACGACGACACGCTCGCGGCGACGGTCGACGTCATGGTGCACCACACGGCAGCCGTCGCACGGACGAGACCCAGGGCGCTCATCGTTGGCGATATGCCGTGGCTCTCCTACCACACGACGACCCGCGATGCTATCGCCAATGCGGGCAGTCTCGTGCGACAGGGAGGCGCCAGCGCTGTCAAGCTCGAAGGTGGCAGAAAGCGCGTTCCGATGATCGAGGCCGTCATCGATGCGGAGATCCCCGTGATGGGGCATCTCGGGCTCACACCACAGTCGGTCAAGTCGATGGGCGGATATCGCGTCCAGGGGAGAGAAGCTCAGGCGGCCTACGAGATGATCTCCGATGCGCACGCGCTGGTGGACGCCGGTGTGTTCTCGC
>CAYLIR010000334.1:0-2001 GCA_964383515.1 uncultured Acidimicrobiaceae bacterium | reverse complement strand
GAACCGAAGTACCAGGTTCCAGCAGCGTCGGCCATCGAAGGGATGGTTGCAGATGCTTGGTCGCTTCGTGTCGCGCCAAGATCGAACCGTATCCTCGCTGCGCTGTCGATAGCGAGACCGTATCCGTTCGACGACAGTATCCACGGGAGAGGGAAGTACGTTCGTGCACCCTGCTGTTTGTACTCCTCGTACACACGGATGTCAGGTGTCATGCCGCGTTGGTGAAGGGAGTCGAATCGCTCGCCGGTACCGAATATGCGTTCCTGTGGGTCAAGTTGCCAACTGAGCTTCCAAGCCTTGAGGTGTCCGTTCATCTCGGCCTTTTCGACTGATAGAACCATGGTGTTCTGGTCTCGCGACATCGTCACGCACCCGTCCTCGATGTGTGTCTCCCAGCCGCGTTGCTCAGCTGAGGTAGACCGATCCCCCGCGCCCGACTCCGCGTCGAGTTTCCATTGGACCGCACCGTCCTCACGAGGCCGGAGGGATAGCCGTACGCCAGCGCCATACGCGTAGATGTGCTGGTCATCGGAGCCGAGTTCGGTGAACGCGACGCGGTCCCAGAGAATGATCGACACCGGAAACCACTCCGTAGTCGTGAGTTCGTTCAGTTCGTTGTTTGCGACGAATCGGTATTCGCCGTCGGTCTCGAATGGGCCACATCTGCCAGACCAGACATCGTCGTCTTTCGAGAGTTGGACGCTCCCACTCGCGTCGAGGCTTCGCCACTCCAAAGCGACAGAGTCGATGTCCTTGGAGGACCGGACCCCGCCCTCAACAACATCGTTGTTCGTTGGTTCCAGCGGTACACGCGACCAGGGCACCGGGTCATACGGGTTTCGATCACCTTCAGGTTCGTGCAGCAGCCATGTGTCAGTCATCATCTCTCCATGACGGCAAGGGTGGGGCGCCAAGAATGCAACGCCCCACCCTCACTAGGTCAGCATCAATTCAGATCAGAGGAGTCCCTCAATCTCGATCTTTGCCTGGTCTAGCGCCTCTTGCGCCGTCATCTCACCGTTCAAAGCCTTCTCGATGAGGACGTTGAGCGCATCCTGCATCTCTGCTTGACGCTCGATGACCGGCGGCACAACAACGTTCTCAAGAGACTTGAGGACTGCTTCACGGTTCGCTGGCGGTTCAAGTGCTAGATAGTCCGCGTACAGGCTCGCATCTGTCAACGTGGGGAGCTCCCATGATGCGGCAACACGAATCTTTGCAGCCTCGTCACTGGACGTGAAGTAGCGCAACCATCGGTACGCAGCCTCTTGTTTGTCGGCATCTGATGCTGCCGAAACTCCAACGCCATTGGCGAAAAAGTGGCTTCCTCCTCGAATGTTGCCCGGTTCGACAACGATATCCCAAGGGAAGTCTGCGCCTTCGAAGGCGGAGAACATCCAGATGCCCGAGGTGAGCATGCCCAACTCACCGTTGAGGAACATGTCGCCATCCGATACGCCGCCCATTTCGGCTGCGGTTGGCTGTATACCATCATTGACGTAGTCGATCATGAACTGGAGCGCTTCAACGCACCCGGGTTCGTTCACCTGCACCGAGCCGTCGTCACCGAAGAACGAGCAGCCATTCTGCCATGCGGCCTTGTAGAACTCCCAGTAGTGGACACCCGCGAAGAACCCCCATACATCGTCGGCGCTAGCTGCAATCGTCTCAGCTGCTGCACGCTCGTCTGCCCAGGTCCAGTCGTCGGTTGGGTAGTCAAGTCCGAGGGCATCAAAGATGTCCTTGTTGAAGAACAACACGACGGTTGAGTAGCTCTCCGGGAGCGCGTACTGAGTCCCATCCACAGCGAACGCATCGAACGCTGGTTGGTAGTACGCTACACCATCGAACTCCTGATCGGCGTTGGTCAACGGGCCGAGGTCGGCAAGAGTGCCCTTCGTCGCGAACGTCACGAAGTTCTCGAAATTCAGCTCGAAAGCGTCGGGAGCATCATTCCCAGCGACTTGAGTCTGAAGCAACGTGAAATAGTCGTCGAAGGGC
>CAYLIR010000333.1:0-2002 GCA_964383515.1 uncultured Acidimicrobiaceae bacterium | reverse complement strand
GCTGCCCCCGGCAACGGAGCGTTGGCGGGGGCATCCGCTTTGGACGTCGAGGGGGTGCCGAGCTGCGTACACAACGCGATGATGCAGCCGCACGCAGCGCTCTCGAACAGTCGTCCTACTGAGAATTCGGGGCCATATGCTGCGGATCCCTCGAGCTGGCCGAGCAATCCCTGGCCGATTGTGCTAGAAAGGGCTGACCCGCAACGCGCGTAGTCGGTTCTCAGTAGGAGGGTTTCTCTTGTCCACGCATTCTGCGCACATCCTGCCGGATAGCGCCCGGCGCTCTACACGTCGACGTATCCTCATCCTCGTGGCCGTGTTCGCGATGGTGGTGGCGTCGCTGGCCATCGCCGCGAACTCGGCATCGGCGAGGAGGAACGGCTCTCGGCATCGGAATGTTGAGGTGCAGCTCCTCGCATTCAATGACTATCACGGCCATCTCGAAGCGGGTGGCAACGGCACCGTTGGCGGTGTGACGGCTGGTGGAGGAGAGTATCTGTCGGCCAAGCTCGCCGAGCTTCGCAACGGGCACAAGTACAGCGTGACCGTTGCCGCCGGTGACCTCATCGGCGGCTCGCCAGCGTTCTCGGGCCTATTCCACGATGAACCATCTGTCGAATCACTCAACGCGATGGGTCTTGACATCTCGAGCGTGGGAAACCATGAGTTCGATGAAGGCGTCACCGAGCTGCTTCGCATGCAAGACGGCGGATGTCACCCCATAGAGGGCTGCTACTTCGACGGCGACCCCTACGCGGGTGCCGACTATCAGTGGCTTGCAGCCAACACGGTCAACTCGACCACCGGGGAAACAGTGCTGCCTCCCTACACGATCAGGAAGTTCGGAAAGGTGAAGGTTGCGTTCATCGGAATGACGCTCGAGGCGACGTCGACGTTGGTCGCTGCATCAGGGATCGAAGGCTGGGATTTCCTCGACGAGGCCGAAACAGCGAACGCCCTCGTCCCTGAACTCCGAGCGCGTGGTGTGAAGGCCATCGTTGTATTGCTCCACGAGGGCGGATCGCAGAATCCTCCTCCTGGTGACGTGGACTCGTGCGAGAACATCTCGGGCCCCATCGTTGCGATCAACGAAGCGCTTTCTCCTGCGATCGATGTGCTGATCACCGGGCACACCCATCTGCCGTACAACTGCACGCTCGCTGACCCTCTCGGGCGTCCGCGCATCGTGACCAGCGCGTACTCCTACGGAAGGGTCGTGTCTGAGATCAACCTCGTCATCAGCAAGCGTACGGGTGACGTCATTCGCAGGAGGACGACGGCTGTGAACCATGTCGTCGACCAGTCCTTGATCACTCCTGACCCTGCCGTGTCTGCCGTCATCGACAAGTGGCAGCCACTTGTCGATGCAGCGGGCGACATCCCTGTCGGGACGATCACAGCCGATATCACCCGCGGTGGCGAGCCCCCAGGCACGGACCGTGGCGTCGAGTCATCAGCAGGCAACCTCGTTGCTGATGCGCAGGCGTGGTCGACATCGTCGAGTGGCACGCAGGTTGCGTTCATGAATCCGGGAGGTGTGCGTTCGGATCTGACGTATGCAGCTTCAGGAAGTGAAGGCGATGGCGTGGTGACGTACGGCGAGGCATTCACGTTCCAGCCGTTCGGCAACACGGTGCTCACCTTCCCGATGACGGGTGCCCAGATCATGTCCGTTCTGGAAGAGCAGTGTCAGCCAGCCGGATCGAGCAGGCCCTTCTTGCACCTAGGCGTGTCGGAGGGGTTCACATACGACCTCGCGACGACGATCGACAACGGCGAGTGCACCTCAGTGTCGATCTCCAACGTGCAGATCGACGGGGCTGCTCTCGACACCGCAGCAACGTACATGGTGACGGCGAATAGCTTCCTCGCTGATGGTGGGGACAACTTCACAACGTTCGCCGACGTTGACCCTGGGACGAGGATCGACGGTGGCAACGATCTCGAAGCACTGACCAACTATCTCGCAGCGTTCAGCCCCGTTGCTCCTCCGAGCACGGAT
>CAYLIR010000332.1:0-2005 GCA_964383515.1 uncultured Acidimicrobiaceae bacterium | reverse complement strand
CACCATCGATCTCGATCGCGCCCGATGTCGGCTCGATGAGGCGGTTGATCATCTTGAGCGTCGTCGTCTTCCCGCATCCTGATGGTCCGACGAAGACGACGATCTCCCCACGATCGATGTGCAGGTTGAGCCGATCGACGGCCGGTATGTCGTTGCCGGGAAACGTCTTGGTGAGGTTGCGCAGATCGATCATCGAAACACGTTCGACCTGCCGCAGCGGTGCACCCGTATGGTGTCTCCGTTGCCGCAACGACACCACTGCTCACCCCGCGAAACGGATCCGTCTACTCCGGAGATATCTGGGGCTGCAGCGAGATACATCGCATGCGAGGCTAGCGCATACCGCCATGGTGACGAACCACCCCACACCTACCACCGGCCCATATCTCGCACGGCACACCAACCCGTGGGCCCGGCAGGACTTGAACCTGCGACCGATCGATTATGAGTCGACAGCTCTAACCAACTGAGCTACGGGCCCGCTGGCCAGATTCTACGGCACCGGCAGTCGGTCCGGTGCTCCACCGAACGCGATGCCAGCCAGGGAAGCCATGTCGTGGCGGAACGTGGTGAGGTCATCGAGGGTGAACTTGGAAAGTGAGTCGTGGCCGCAGGCCCGTGCAAGCACCTGGAGCAGCTCTGTCGTTGCCTCGAAGAACCGGGCAAGGCGATGCGCCGCCTCCTCGACCGGCAGCCTCGCGCCCAGGTGGGGCTGCTGGGTAGCGATCCCGACAGGGCAGTTGTTGGTGTGACATGCCCGCATCCCGATGCAGCCAATCGCCTGGAGCGCAGCGTTGGACACCGCAATGCCGTCCGCACCGAGAGCAAGCGCCTTTGCGAAGTCAGCAGGCGTGCGCAGCCCTCCCGTGATGATCAGCGTGACATCATCGGCACCGGCCTGGTCGAGGAAACGCCTCGCTCTGGCAAGCGCAGGAATCGTGGGCACCGATATGTTGTCGCGGAAGATGAGAGGAGCAGCCCCCGTCGCCCCTCCCCTGCCATCGAGGATGATGTAGTCCACACCGACAGCGAGCGCAGCATCCAGATCGGCTTCGATGTGCTGAGCAGACAGCTTGAACCCAATGGGGATGCCACCCGTACGCTCACGCACCTCAGTTGCGAACGCAGCGAAGTCAGCCGGTGTCGTCCACTCGGGGAACCGTGCGGGCGAGATCGCAGGCTCTCCGATCGGGATCTCACGGACCGCAGCGATCTTCGGGGTGACCTTGGATGCTGGAAGGTGGCCTCCAGTGCCTGTCTTGGCTGCCTGGCCACCCTTGAAGTGGAAGGCCTGCACCTTGTCGAGCTTGTCCCAGGTGAACCCGAACCTCGCCGAGGCCAGCTCGTAGAAGTACCGGCTGTTCTCGACCTGTTCCTCGGCGAGCATGCCACCCTCGCCAGAGCAGATACCTGTGCCTGCGAGATCAGCGCCACGAGCCAGCGCGACCTTCGCTTCCTGAGACAGCGACCCAAAGCTCATGTCCGACACCAAGACAGGTATCTCGAGTTCGAGTGGTTTCACAGCACCCGGCCCGACAACGAGACGGGTGTCGACTGGATCATCCTCGAGCAACGGTGCCACCGCGAGTTGCGCTGTGACGATCTGGATGTCCGACCATGCCGGGAGTTCGTCGCCTGGCACCCCCATGGCTCCCATCGGCCCGTGGTGCCCGACCGTGGCGAGCCCGTCGTTGGCGAGACTGCGGATGTACCCGACGTGGTGTTCTACGTCGCTGCCCGACGGATCCTGATATGCGCCCTGATACGCGTCACGGTCGTAGGGCTGGGGATGCTGACGTGCGTATGTCGCGACCTCATCCGCGTCCACCCATATGGTGCCGTCTTCGACCCATGAGGTGAAACGTTCGAGCGTGTCGGTATCGCGGTAGCTCGATACGCCCGTGTCGTAGCGATAGTCCCACGAGTGGACACCGCACACGATGTTGTCACCGACAACCTCTCCGTCCTTCATGAGTGCGCCTCTGTGGACGCAGCGCCCGTAGAG
>CAYLIR010000331.1:0-2009 GCA_964383515.1 uncultured Acidimicrobiaceae bacterium | reverse complement strand
CGCGGCACCAGACATCGCCGGGACGAATTCGTCGAGCCAAAGCCTACATCCGAGGAGATGAACATGCAGCGGTACATGGCAGATCACTTGCTCACAATGTCCTCTGAGGACGTCGGTCCGATTTCCCCCGGAGTGGTGGATGTGCAGGAAGGCCGGATCGCTTGGTCGGGACCCGCATCAGAGGCTCCCTCCCGCTCCGACCTGACGACCCATCGGATCTCCGGCGTCCTTATGCCGGGCATGATCAACACCCACTGCCACACGCCGATGGTTCTTCTTCGCGGCATGGGAGATGGACTCCCGACCGATCGATGGCTGCGCGAGGTCATGTGGCCGCGAGAAGCCAAACTGACCCCAGACGATGTGTACACCGGGATGCGAATGGGTTCCGCTGAGCTTCTCCTCAACGGCGTCACCACCTCGGTCGAGATGTACTTCTATCCGCAGTCGATAGCAGAAGCAGCCGACGAGATTGGCCTTCGTTGCGTTGTCGCAGCCCCCATCATCGACCAAGCCCAACTGTCCCTCTACGGCAGCTGGGAAGCACAACTCACCGAAGCATTGGAGATCCGGACAACCTGGGCGTCGAGTGACCGGATCGACATCGCCTTGGGCCCGCACGATCCGACCCTGCCCGAGCCCTGCCTCCGACAAGTCACCTCGACAGCACAGGACACCGGCATGCTGGTGCACATGCATGTGGCTGAGGATCGAACCAATGTCGCGGCGATGCGGGAGTTGTCGAGGGGTTCGTCGGCGGCGTACCTCGAATCCATCGGCATGCTCGACACAGACTTCCTCGCTGCGCATGCGGTGTGGATGTCCGACGAAGACCTGACGATCTTCGCCCGCAACGGTGTCTCAGTCGCCCATTGCCCCTGCTCAAACACCAAAGCCGCTTCCGGCGCAGCTCGTGTTGTCGACATGCAGGCGAATGGAATCAACGTGACCATCGCAACGGACGGTCCGGCGTCACATCGTCGCTTGGACCTCTTCGAAGAGATGCGGACGGCGATTCGGCTGGCCCGTGTCACGAGCGGCAACGCGGACGACTTCCCAGCCGAGCGCGCCCTCAGAATGGTGACTTCGGACGCCGCCGATGCTATCGGACGACCCGACCTCGGACGCCTCGTGGCTGGATCGCCGGCAGACATGGTTGCGATCGCAGAATCAGCACCAGCTTTCAATCCGATCATTCCAGGCCAAGACGATCCCATCTCCCGAATAGTGTGGTCAGGATCCCCCGCCGCGATCTCGGCAGTCTGGGTTGCAGGCGAAAAGCTGGTCGATCAAAGGTCCATGACTAAGGCTGACCTCCCTCAACTCATCGCAGATTTGGAGGCTTCAGCGAAGCGCTTGGCGAACTAGCTGTATTCGGCCATCAGGTTGGTGACACTCGACTGATGGGTGGGCGGCGTCCGAGGGAGCTGTGTTTCCGTCGGTGGTTGTAGTACTCGAGCCATGGTTGCAGGGCTTGTGCCCGTTCGCTATTGCTGGCGAAGATCTGCCGGTAGGCCCATTCGACTTGGAGCGTCCGGTTGAATCGTTCGACTTTTGCCGTTCTGCCAGGGACAGTGGGGCCGGATCGTGATATGGTCGGCGCCGATAGCGTCGAGGGCATCGGCGAACGCCTGGCTGCGGGTGTAGGACCAGTGGTTGTCGGTCATGACCGCCGCGATCTGGCTGATGCCGTGTTCGGCGAAGAATGCGGCGGCTCTGGTGAGGAATCTGGCGGTGGTGGTGCCTTTCTCATCGGCACAGATCTCCGAGTAGGCGAGGCGACTGTTGTCGTCAACTGCCGAGTGCACGTAGTCGTAGCCGATCTGGGCCTTCTTCTTAGCTGCGGTGGAACCCATCGTGCGTCCCCATGCCCGCCAGCCGCCGTCGGGGATCTTCCCGATCTTCTTCACATCGATATGGACCACTTCACCGGGTGTGGCACGTTCGTATCGTGTCGTGGTCTGCTTCGATGAGCGGATCACGTCACCGGTGAGCGGATCACACTCGAA
>CAYLIR010000330.1:0-2013 GCA_964383515.1 uncultured Acidimicrobiaceae bacterium | reverse complement strand
ACAACATCGCTGCTCACGAGGGCTGCACCGTACGTAGCGGTGATGTCTGGGTCGAACTCGACGCCCTGGAGTGGTGGTGTGGCGCCTATTGGTGTGTCGTTCGCGAGAATAGCACTCGGCGGGCGCACTCCCGTCAGCCGCATCAGCGCGTCGAGATGGTCGATGCCGTCCATGCCGAGTGTCTCGGCGTCCTGCGTGATCAGGTTCGCAACGTAGACGAGCTGTGCGTGCGACCTGTTGATCGCCTCTGTGATGCCGGGAACGCGCATGGCAGCGATCGTCGAGGTCATGAGGCTGCCTGGGCCGAGGATGATCTGGTCTGCGGCTTCGATCGCGCGGACGGCACGGGGCGTT
This sequence comes from uncultured Acidimicrobiaceae bacterium, assembly GCA_964383515.1. Lineage (GTDB taxonomy): Bacteria > Actinomycetota > Acidimicrobiia > Spongiisociales > UBA5794 > JAMBLL01. Next base: position 1,659 of record CAYLIR010000330.1, on the reverse strand, counting down.
GCTGCCGCCGACTGCGGGCTGACGTTGATCGCATCGATCGTTCCGCGGTGCGCAGCGATGCTCACCTGGCCCGTCAGCGCCACTCCCCCGCTCTCGGCCAGGAGCACGAGGCGCTGTTGTGATGCGGGTATGACGGACCCGTATGTGCCGAGGAGGCTCTCGGCCCGCATGAGCGCAAGCTCGAAGGAGCCCTCGATGTCAGCGAGGCCAGCGAGGATGAGGTTCCCGAGGGAGTGTCCAGCAACATCGGCCTGGTCGAATCGGTACTCGAAGAGTTGTCTCCAGACCGAGTCCTGCGGCGCGAGCGCGACAAGGCACGTCCGCATGTCCCCTGGCGGTGGAATGTCGAGGTGCGACGCGAGCCTGCCGCTTGTGCCTCCATCGCCAGCCACCGAGACGACACCATCCACATCGAAGGCGTACTGCAGGGCCGCGGCAAGCGTGTTCGCTAGCCCACGTCCACCACCGATGGCGACAACGGAGAGACCGGGACCGTCCACAGCGGTCTTCTGCCTGAGCGGGGCCAGCTCGAGATCACGAGGCGGGTTCATCGATGTAGGTCCCTGTGGTGGGTGACCGTTGGGACACCCATCTCGACCAGCCGTGCGGCGATAGCCTCGGTGAGAGCAACGCTTCTGTGTCTGCCCCCTGTACATCCAATACCGATCGTGAGATACGACTTGCCCTCGGCTTCATACAGGGGTATCAGGAACGCGAGCATGTCCGTCACCTTGTCGAGGAACATGCTGGCTTCGTCGTGCGAGAACACGTAGTCCCGCACCGGATCGTCCAGGCCCGTCTGGGGGCGCAGATCGGGCATCCAGTGTGGGTTGGGGAGGAAGCGAACATCGAACATCAGATCGGCGACTCGCGGCATCCCTCGTTTGAAACCGAACGATACGACATCGACACGCATGCGCGCGGCCCCTGATTCGTGAGCGAACGCGCTGCGCAGAGCGTCCCTGAGCTGGTGCACGTTGAAGTCCGACGTGTCGATGACGATATCTGACATCGCCCGCACGTCTTCGAAATCAGCTCGTTCTGTGTCGATCGACTCGTGCAGCGATGACGCCTCGACGGGATGGGGCCGCCGCGTCTCTTCGAATCGGCGAGCGAGCACATGATCATCGGCGTTGAGGAAGAGCACGGTCGTTCGGATACCGTCTCTGTGGAGTTCTCTGAGCGCCGCATCGAGGTTCTTCGCGTTCATCCCGGCGCGCGTGTCTGCGACCACGGCTACCCGAGACCTCCTGCCTTCTGCCGCTCCGACCGATCTGACGAGGTCGGCGATCAGGCCAGTTGGAAGGTTGTCCACGACGAAGTAACCGATGTCCTCGAACACCTTGGCCGCCTGTGACCGCCCGGCGCCAGATAGTCCGGTGATGATCGCAACATAAGCCTGCTCGTTCGGTTCCGCCATGATGCTCCTACGCTCTGTGGAGGGTCTCGTACACTGCTGCTGCAACCCTATCGGGCACAACGTCTTCAATCTCGCTCACAGGCGCTTGACGCATCTTCTTGACGGAGCCGAACCGCCGCAGCAAGGCCTTCTTCCTTGCCGGTCCGACCCCTTCAACGTCATCGAGCACCGATCCGACCATGGACCGGTCGCGCAACGCGCGGTGCTAGGTGATCGCGAACCTGTCTGCCTCGTCGCGC
>CAYLIR010000329.1:0-2014 GCA_964383515.1 uncultured Acidimicrobiaceae bacterium | reverse complement strand
AGATCGACGGAACGTTGCGAAGCACCCTGTAGTTGTCTAGTCATCGTGCACGATGATAGGGACAGTCGGAATCACGCTGTTCCCGGCTGATATAGCCCGTTCATAGCGATATAGCTCGCAATCGAGTCCGGTACGAGGAACCGTGGCGTGTGGCCCGCAGCCACATGCGCCCTGATGGCAGTAGACGAGATGTCGATGGGAGGCATGTCCACCCATGTGCACCTGCGCAGGACCGCTGGGTCGATCTCGCTTCGCGCCACACCGGGACGGTCAACGACCGCGAACGAGGCGATGTCGAGCAGATCGTCGGCCCTGTGCCACGAAGGCACACCCTTGGCGGCGTCTGCGCCGACGATGAGCACGCATTCGTCGCCGATGCTCGTGACCGTCTCGATCGTGTAGGTAGGCCCGGTGCGGTCGATCTCTCGGTCGTCTGCACCCAGATACGGCGCGACGGATGCGGCAAGGCTCACCATGGCCATCCGATGAGCTGCAGGCGTGACATCCCTGTCCGCCTTCTGCCATGGGTCTCCTGCCGGCATGAACAGCACCTCGTCGAGCCCAAGCTGCTCGTAAGCCGCATGAGCCAACGCGAGGTGCCCAACGTGTGGAGGGTCGAACGTGCCCCCGAGGATTCCGATCACGCCCACAAGGTTACCCCGCCTTCACCTCGGCAAGCCACAGGGCAGGACCGGGGACCCGCGAACAGCCGGCAAGCGACAATGGATCGACGTAGGTCGCCCCGACACGCAGCGACACATGGAACGCATCGGCGCCATCGTGGATGCCTGAGGTTCCAACAGGAGTCCCCCGGGACACGGTCTGGCCTTCGGTCACGGCGATCGCCGCCAGGTAGGAGTACGACGTGCGGAGGGCCCCACCATGGTCTACGGTCACGGACTTGCGCTCCGCAACCGACCCCGCGAACGATACCGTCCCTGCGCCGATCGCCCGGACAGGCTGCCCTGGTGCCGATGCGATATCGACACCCCAATGGCCCGCGTAGGGGCCGATCGGCCCGAACGGCCGTACAACGATGGCATCTGTGCCAAGACCGAGGCCGTGGCACAGCCCCGCGGAGGGCAGCATTGACGCGGAGGGCAGCATTGAGATGAGGAGCGAGAACGCGATGAAAGAACGCAACATGAGTCACACCGCGAGCCACACGGTCTAGCGTATCGCACCGCAGCTGACGTCGCTAGGGGTTCGTCGTATCCCGACCGCTCACTACGAGACCATGCGGGGTCTACGCACCATGGGCAACGTCGCCTTCTCCACGAAGCCTTCGAGCTCACGCAGCGTCCTGACCTGTTCGACATCGTCGCAGCGTTGTGCGTATTGGGACATGATCGAATCGCCCGTATCCCAGTATCGAGACGGTTCCGGGTTCAGCCAGAACGTTGCCCGTGAACGCTCCACGATCCGATCGAGGTATTCGACGCCTGCATCGCGGTAGTTGTTCCTGGCATCGCCGGTGATGATCACCGACGTCCGTGGCGTGATGGCATCTGCGTATCGAACCCACATGTCCTCGAAGGACCGTCCGTAGTCCGAATGGCCATCGGAACGCACGACGTCTGCCTCGCTCCCCATCGCAACCAGGCTGGAGGTGAAGTCGATTCCTGTGCCGTAGTAGTCGGTTACCTCATCGAGCGCATCGATGAATCCGAACACCCGCACCTTGGACAACTCAGACGCGATCGCGTACGTGAGCTGCATCGTGAACCGTGCGAACATCGCCATCGACCCCGAAAGATCACAGAGCACCACGATCTCCGGCTTGGCGATCCGCGGCTGTCTGAACTGCGGCTCAAGGAGTACCCCGCCATGGCCAAGTGATCTTCGCATGGTTCGTCGCACATCGAGTCGGCCCCGTCGTCCGCGTCTGCGACGCTGCGACAGGCGCGTTGCGAGCTTGCGGGCGAGCGGAGCGATGGCGCGCTCCACCTCGGCGATCTCAGCCTTGGTCGCATGCATCAGATCGATATCCTCCACAAGGGGAAGCCGACGAGAC
>CAYLIR010000328.1:0-2022 GCA_964383515.1 uncultured Acidimicrobiaceae bacterium | reverse complement strand
TGCACCGAGCACGGGGATCGACGCGAGCAGACCGCGAGAGTAGGGATGGAGCGGTTCGTTGAACAGCGTGCTGACATCAGTCTCTTCCACGATCTCGCCTGCGTACATGACCGCGACCCTGTCGGCCATCTCTGCGATGACCCCGAGATCGTGGGTGATGAGGACCACAGCTGTGTTCAGCCTCTTCTGAAGATCCCTGATGAGGTCGAGTATCTGGGCCTGGATGGTCACATCGAGCGCAGTTGTCGGTTCGTCGGCGATGAGCAGTTCAGGTTCACACGACAGGGCCATCGCGATCATGACCCGTTGGGCCATGCCGCCGGAGAGCTCGTGAGGGTACGCCTTGGCTCGTGACTCTGGGTCGGGTATGCCAACGCTCGCGAGGCTCTCGATGACCTTCTCGTGCTCCACGTCTTTCGACCAGTCCCGGTGGAGCTCGAACACTTCGCGGATCTGGACCCCTGTGCGTTGGACGGGGTTCAATGCAGACCCTGGCTGTTGGAAGATCATCGACATGTGCTCGCCGCGCAGGGAGCGCAGTTCCTTGGGCGACAGGTCGGCGAGGTTCCTCCCTGCGAACGTGATCGTTCCCGCGACGATCTTGCCTGGCTTGGGAACGAGCCCCATGATGGAGAGCGATGTGACGGACTTCCCACACCCCGACTCCCCGACGATGCCGAGCACTTCTCCTCTGTCGACGTGGATGTCGACGCCGTCAACGGCCTTGACGACTCCGTCGCGGGTGTCGAAGTGCGTCATGAGGCCTCGGATCTCAAGCAAGCGTTCGCCGAGGGGGCGCGCATGGTCTGGGGGAACGATCGTGATCTGTGGTTCGTGCGTATCGGTCATTTGTTGAGTGAGGGGTCGAGGGCGTCGCGCAGACCATCGCCCATGAGGTTGAAACCGAGGACGGTGATCATGATCATGAGGCCGGGGAAGAACACGAGGTGGGGCGACGTGAACACGTTGTTCCGCTCGGTGGCGAGCATCGTCCCCCACTCTGCAAGGGGAGGTTGGGCGCCGAGACCGAGGAACGACAGTCCTGCTGCCTCGAGAATCGCTGTGGCGACACCGAGCGTTGCAAGGACGACGAGCGGTGTCAACGCGTTCGGGAGCACCCGGTGGATGATGATCTGACGCGCAGATGCGCCGAGCGCGCGCGACGCTGATACGAAGTCTGTCTCCTTGATGGAGAGGACCTGGGCGCGCGTGACGCGCGCGTACGCAGGGATGGAGACGATCGCGATAGCGATGAGCGCGTTCTTCAACCCCGGGCCGAGCACGGAGACGATGACGAGGGCGAGCAGCAGTGAAGGGAACCCCAAGATGACATCCATGACGCGCATCGTGACATTGTCGAACCACCCTCCGACGTACCCCGCTATCGCACCGAAGAACGTGCCGACGACGAGAGCGATCGTCACGGTGAAGAACCCGAGTGTGAGGCTCACCCGCGAGCCGAACACGATCCTCGTGTACTCATCGCGTACGTTGGCATCGGTTCCCAAGATGTGCTGAGGCTCGCCAGCGTCGCATCCGAGCGCATGGATGCACGGTTTCGCGCGTGGGGACACGTCCTCTTTGCCGATGAGCACCTCGTTCGGCCCATAGGGGGTGATCAACGGTGCGAAAAGGGCGATGAGGATCAGCGCCGACACGATGCCGAGCCCGATCATGCCCGACTTGCGTTCACGGAACCTCCTGAGCGTGAGCGCCCACTGGCTCGTCGGCTTCTCCGTGAGGAGGTTGGCGTCTTGGAGGTTGGCTTCAAGGATCTCGACGGTCTTCTTGGTGCTCATGGCGTCACTTCACCCGAATCCGCGGATCGAGGTATCCATAGGACAGGTCGACGAATAGGTTCACGATCACATAGCCAGCGGCGATGATGACCGTGAAGCCTTGGACGACGGCGTAGTCCCTACCGATGATCGCGTCGAAGAGCGCTGTGCCGACACCGGCCAGCTTGAACACTGTCTCGGTGAGGACGGCGCCGCCGAGGAGCAGGCCGAGTTGGAGCCCGAT
>CAYLIR010000327.1:0-2028 GCA_964383515.1 uncultured Acidimicrobiaceae bacterium | reverse complement strand
GCAACGTACGCGGGACGTCGCGGTCGGAGAAGTCGCGCACCGTTCGCCTGGCGTCCATCTCGGCGTAGATCTCGCGAGCGATGCGCTCGCGGTCGTCGTCTGGCACGGTCAACGGCGTGTAGGAGATAGTAGAAAAGACCATGGTCCATTGTACGTGCGGTCGGCGGCGTTGCGGGGGTCAGGCGATCTGTTGGCGGTCGAACTGGGCGCGTGCTGCATGCCGTGCCCGAGCGAACACCGTATGGGCTGCGGGTGGTGAGAGCGAGAAGTCCAGGTCGTTGCGTACGGGCACGTCGATGACGAGGTCTGCGCCTTCGATCGTCCGTGGAAGCGAGTACCGTGCTCTGATGCCGGATACGAGCACGGCCTTTGCAAGCGAGTAGGGGCCCGTGATGCGTTGGTGGATATGGGCATCGCCGTCAGGGACGAGACGGAATCCGAAGACTGGGCGGTCGTGGGAGACGACACCGATCGGGTAGTTGGCGGCCATGGCTCCATCTGAGAAGATGACCCGTTCGTTGGAGCGTTCATCGTAGAGCGTCACGGGTGTGAACAGGAACGGCACCGAAGCGGACATGACGAGTGCACGCACGACCGGGAACGCGTTCGGATCGATGCCGTATCCGGCAAGACAGTGGGGGAATGCGACACCTGCGCCGTGCGTGAGGTCGGTTGCAACAACCTCGAGGGAGCCGTCGCGCAAGTCACCGAAGGTCCGGATGCCCTTGCGAACGAGCAGTTTCCGCCATACAGCTTCGATCCGGTTCGTGCGATTGATGCCACGATGGAGCAGGAGGGCGAGATGGTCCCCGACAAGCGGCACCCTGGCGATGGGAACGGGGTCGAGCAAGCTGGGCCAGTCCATGCCCGCAACCTGTTCGTCGAGTTCCCTCGCGTTGTACCCTGCGGCGAGGAGGGCGGCAACGAGGGCACCTGCGGAGGTGCCGACGGTTCTGTGGAACGTGTAGCCAGCATCCATCGCTCCCGCAGCAGCGCCAGCAAGGGCGATGCCGCGAACACCTCCTCCTTCGAATACGGCGTTGATCTCCATGAGGTGACAACGCGGCGCGAGAGGGTTGCGGTTGGTCGAGTGTCAGGTAGCTGACAGATGTTGGGAACGGAATGCGGTTCGAACGCGTTGGTACAGGCATGGAACGCCTTGAGGATCAGCACGCGGCGTGGCTCGCACGAACGTTCGGCAGGACCGACTATCTGCCGCTGACGCGCGCGGATGCCGCTGCGCTGTCCGAGGCCGGTGTCGTCATCGACAAGTACAAGGGAACGCACCTCTTCAAGGAGGGAGCGGAGGCTGACGCGGCGTTCGTGATCCAAGAGGGCGAGGTGGAGCTGTACCGCATGTCGTCGACGGGGAGGTCTGTCGTTGGGCGTGTCGGTGTGGGGGCTGTGGTCGGGGACATCGCGATGTTCCAGGATCAGCCATATCTCTCGTCCGCTCGCGCCGTGACGGCTGTGCGTGCGTTGAGACTTGAACGCGATGCCCTCTTCCCACTGCTTCTCGCTCGACCGGTGATCGCGATGCGGTGGCTCGTTACGGGCCTCGGGCAGCTCGAAGCGACACAGCGGAGCCTCATCAGGCTCATGAACAGAACCGTGCTCGAACAGGTAGCCGATCTGCTCCTCGATGAGCAGGATCGCTTCGGTGAGGTCAGGCTCTCACAAGCGACGATCGCAGAACTGCTCGGTGCGAGCCGCCAGTCGGTCAACGAGGCTCTTGGCAGGCTGAAGGACTCGGGATCTATCGAAACGGGGTACCGGCGGATATCTGTGCTCGATAGCAGCGGTCTTGCAGCGGTGTCCTCCGCGTGAGCGAAGCGTTGCTGCGCGTTCGTTGAGGCTCCGACCAGCTCATGGCCCAAGCCAGTCGCTTTGGCGAGAACGGCTGCGCGTCCGCGATCCGCGGTCGACAGTTGGCCAGACGGGCCCCGTCGAGGTTCTGACTGAAGAGCAAGCACCTAGCGACTGGCGCACCGCTCACGGCGAAGACCCGCAAGGCCGATCGCATCGGCG
>CAYLIR010000326.1:0-2032 GCA_964383515.1 uncultured Acidimicrobiaceae bacterium | reverse complement strand
CGTTCGCAGCACTCACCGGCACGGAACCGGTCACCGGCTTCTTTGGCGGAACCTACGTATCCCCGCATACCACGCTTGCACGATGGGCCGATGTGATCGTCATCGCTCCTGCAACGGCAGCGACGATCTCCTCGATCGCTCATGGCGCATCCTCGAACGTCCTCGTAGCAACCGCGCTGGCTACCCGGGCACCCGTGGTCGTCGCCCCTGCGATGCACACAGAGATGTGGGAGCATCCCGCGACGCGTGCCAACATCGACACGATCACGGGGTACGGGTACAGCGTTGTACCGCCGGAATCCGGAGCGCTAGCAGGTGGTGACGTCGGCGTTGGGAGACTCGCCGAACCCGACACGATCGTTGGCATCGTCGACCAGATCCTTGGTGTGGGAGACCTCGAGGGAGAGACTGTCCTCATCACAGCAGGCGGAACCAGAGAAGCCATCGATCCCGTTCGCTACATCGGCAACCGATCGAGTGGGAAGATGGGCAACGCCCTCGCTCGGACAGCAGTGGACCGGGGCGCACGCGTCATCCTCGTCTCGGCAGCGCCGCCGCCCTCGGACCTCGCTGGCATCACCTACCTGCCAGTGGAATCCGCCCAGGAGATGGCGGAAGCGGCATGGGCGGCCGCTCCTCGAGCATCGATTGCTGTCCTTGCAGCGGCCGTTGCCGACTTCCGACCCGTTGACGCATCCAAGCACAAACTCCGCAGAGCCGACGGGATCCCACAGATCGTGCTTGAGCCGACACCCGATGTGCTCAAAGGCGTCAACGAGGCACACCCACGGCCGTACCTCGTCGGATTCGCCGCAGAGGTTGGCTCGCTCGACGCCGCAGCGGACAAAGCAGCGAGCAAGGGGGTCGACATGCTCGTGGCGAACGATGTGACGATCGAAGGCTCCGGTTTCGGATCGGACGACAACCAGGTCGCGCTCATCAGTCCGGAGGGGCACGTCGAACATTTGCCGTTGATGTCCAAGATCGACGTTGCCTCGTCCATCTGGGACGCGGTCATCCAAAGGCGGGGGGAGACCACACGACCGTGAAGGCGTGCCAGGTCGTTCCCGACATCCCATCGTTCGCCGTCGATGATGGATTCACCTATCTGGTCCCTACCAACATGGAGGTCAGGGTCGGCTCCCGTGTTCGCATCACGGTTTCGGGTCGCAAGCTCAAGGGCTTCGTCACGGCGGTCTTCGATGTGCCACCTGGACGCGAACTGCTGCCGCTTCGAGGTGTAGTTGGCACGGTGCCGAGCTTCGATGAGCGAACGCTACCTGTCATGCGATGGGCTGCCTCCCACTACATCGCCCCGTTGTCGACCATCCTGAAGCGGACGATCCCGCCGAATGTACCGCGCAGTTCGTCCTGGGCGCTCGCCGAACGACCGGCGAAGACGCCGACGCGCCATGTGGTCATCTCCTCCTGCCGCGATCATGCGCGCAACGTCCTCTCGGCGGTGCGGCCCGTCCTTGAGCGAGGGGCGAGCGCGATGGTTGTCGTACCGAGCGTGACGGAAGCAACCGCGATGGCGACATCGCTCAGCGGGCATGTCCGCGACAGGATCGTCGTTGCGACTTCCGCATCGGTGAACAAGGACGCAACCACATCGTGGGTCGCAGCGGCATCTCCGGAGCCGACGATCCTCGTCGGAACACGCGAGATCATGCTGTGGCCGATGCCCCAGATAGGTATCGCGGTGGTCGTCGAGGATGCTCGCCGGGTGATGAAGTCGCCATCGACACCGACCCTCGGTGTTCGGGAAGTACTGATCGCTCGATCAGCTGATGAGGCTTTCGACCTGACGTTCATCACACCCGTCCCGAGCTTGGAGACACTCGCAGACGGCGTGGAAGTCCACGAGCCATCCGGCAGGCAATGGCCGCTCGTGGAAGTGGTCGATAGAACGCACGAGCCACCGTCGCGTACCGTGATCGTCGAGCGTACGATGGCAGCGATATCGGCGGCTGGGGCACGCGGCGAGCGTGTATTCGTATTGGTGCCGTCTCGGGGCTGTGCCCCCGCGTTT
>CAYLIR010000325.1:0-2064 GCA_964383515.1 uncultured Acidimicrobiaceae bacterium | reverse complement strand
GTTCTGCGTCAGTCAACAGTGAAACCTTGGATATTGTTGATTAGGGGAGCACTGACTTTTGATCGAGGTGTCCTAGGCTCAATGCCGTTCACTTAAGGCGATATGAGCGGTTGCCTGACCCCATCCACTCGGCCTCGGATGGCGGTTGATGTCCGCACGTCCTCGTCCACGACGGTGAGATGCTGGCGCTGAAGTCAAAGCCGGCACCATCGAGTCACGTCAGTGCGGTACCCGCTGTCGGAGCCCGAGTACCGTCGCGCGGCGTCGAGCCCAAACTGCGGTGTCTGGCTGATCGTCATCTTGGACTCCAGGGTTTGGCCGGGAGATGAAACGGCGGGCGGATATATCTCCGTGGCAGTGAGCACTGGACGGTGTGGACGTGGACGTGAGGCAACCGGAGGAGCACGAGTGACCGGCGCCTACACTATGAGCCCGGTGGCTCGCGTGCTCGCCCGGGATTCCGCTTGTAGTTGCTCATCTTGATCTTCACGTGGCGTTTGTATCTTCGCTCGGGTCGCCGCTCGGGAAGGAGCAGCACGGAGAGCATCTCGCGGAGCATCCGCAACTCCGTCTTCATGGTCCCCGACGGCGCCATCCACGCGTTGATCGTGCAGAACGTGCGGATGAGATGGAGCGAGTTCTTGAAGCTAATCCGAGTCGGTGGGAGCCCTGCCTCGTCGGCAGCCTCGAGAATCATGAGCCGAACGAGGTTGTAGGCTAACAAGATCCCCCAGATTTCCTGCCGCACCCCTTCCGGCTTCTTGCTGCGTAGGGCCTCTTTGCGTTCGAGCATGATCGTCTTGAGTTCTGCGTATCCGAGCTCTGTCTCCCAGCGCTCGTGGTACAGAGCCGCGACCTCTCGGGCCGGGAATCGCTCGGGGTCGACCAGGGAGGTCAGCAGCCTGCGTTGCGGCCAGCCGTCCACCTGGTAGCTGACCAGCCGGACCCGCATCTTCTTCGGTAGGCCGGGGTCTTTCTTTCGTGCTGCGGAGCTGATCGAGAGCTCGACAAGCTCGTCACCAGGGCCGAACACGGCCAGTGTCTTCCACTTGAGGTTCGTCTTGGCTCGGATGAGGAAGTGGCGAGTTGTCGGCTCGCCTTCTGCGTCGTGATGGAGTCGCCAGAGCGCCCCATAGTTGAGGAATCCCTTGTCGAAGATGGTCAGGGAATCTTCGGGAATCATCGGCCGCAGTTCTGCGGCGAGTGCCTGTTCTCCGGTCTCCTTGCCACGATACGGACCGAACCTGACTCCACGCAGCAGATGGGAGCGCAGTGCCATCAGCGCCACGAGGCGCACCTTCGGGTAGCCGGGGCGGCCCCTGCTCGACGGCGGGAGGCCGAACTCCTCCTCGTTGGCGATGGTGTCGGGAACGTTAAGCGTCGTACCGTCCGTGCCCCACACGCTCAGCCCCCGCCACCGGTCCGCATCAGCCGCCGGCTCGGACCAAGCCTCGGCGGAGCGCTCGAAGATGATCTGCATTGGCTGGTCCCCCAGCCGCAGCCGGGCCTGGGCCACGGCGCTTGCGGCCACCGAGCGCGGCCTGTTGTCGCCCAAGCGAGCGCTCCCCCACGGGGTCGACAGCCCAAGGTGCATCGCCACCGTCCGGATGGCACAGTCCCGAAACAATGCCATGGCGATCACCAGCCACACAACGAGTCGTGCCGGTAGTCGGCGATGGCGCACCGACATCGTCCCGGTTTGCCTGAGCGCTTCGTCAATCCACTCCACATTCAGTGCACTGCCGAAGCGCTGGGTGGCCGCCGGAACGCCGGCATCCATGATTTCCTGGAAGGTGGTTGCAAAGACCATGGCGATCCCGTTGCTTGAGATCGCGCCAGTATGATCGAGTAAGGCCTGCCGGTCAACCTCATCACAGTCCACCCCATCAACCCGCTCGTTGCGGTCGCCGCTATCTTCGCCTCACTCGCGCCAAACCTCTTGCCCGACCGCATCCTGATGAGGCCAACGGGTCGCTAAGTGATCGGCATTGGGTCTAGGAGTCTGTTTCACATTGTCCCGTCGCCTGACTCGCCCGCAGGATTGTCTGCGTTGTCCCGTCGTCG
>CAYLIR010000324.1:0-2075 GCA_964383515.1 uncultured Acidimicrobiaceae bacterium | reverse complement strand
GACCGTGATGCTGCTCACGAGCGCGGCGCTCGGCACGATCGCCCTTGCGTACTTCGGGCACGGGGCCAAGGACGAGGAGGCGACGCTTGGACCGTCACCGTCTCGTGGTATCTCATCCTCGCTGCTGGGCTGTTTTCGATCGGTGTCGCTGGTGTGCTCGTACGCCGCAACGCACTGGTGATGTTCATGTCCATCGAGCTCATGCTCAATTCGGTGAACCTGACGTTCGTGGCATTGAGCAAGGAGTTCGGGCTCATAGAGGGCCAGGTCGCAGCACTGTTCGTCATGGTCGTTGCCGCCGCAGAAGTCACCGTTGGCCTCGCGATCATCGTGGCCATCTTCCGGAGGCGTTCCAGTGCGAATGTCGACGAACTCGCAGAGATGAAGGGATAGAGCCATGACTGACTATCTCTGGATCATCGTTGCGCTCCCCTTCCTCGGGTTCCTGGTCAACATCCTGTTCGGGAAGAGGATCGGTGAGCCGTTCGCCGGATGGCTCGGGTTCGGGCTCGTCGCGGTCTCCTGGGTCATCGCAGCGATTCCCACCGCCGACTTCCTCCTCGGTACCGGCCATCCGCAGACCATTCGCCTGTTCTCGTGGATTCCGGCGCTCGGAGCAGACGCTGCGATCCTCTGGGACCCGCTCGCCGCTCTCCTCGTGATGATCGTGACCGGTGTTGGCGCCCTCATCCACCTGTACTCGGTCGGCTACATGCACGGTGACGAGCGGTTCCCCCGGTTCTTCGCGTACCTGAACCTGTTCATAGCTTCGATGCTCATCCTCGTGCTTGCAGCCAACTTCGCCGTCATGTTCGTTGGATGGGAACTCGTTGGGCTCTCGTCGTACCTCCTCATCTCGTTCTGGTTCACGAAGCCGTCGGCAGCCGCTGCTGGCAAGAAGGCGTTCATCGTCAACAGGATCGGCGACTGGGGATTCCTCGTTGCGCTCATGATCATCTTCGCGACGTTCGGGACGTTCGACTTCGTGACCATCTTCGCATCGGCTCCTGCGGTCTTGACCACTGGCGTTGCCACAGCGATCACGTTGCTGCTGTTCGTTGGGGCAACAGGGAAATCCGCACAGATCCCGTTGTACATCTGGCTACCTGATGCAATGGAGGGCCCGACCCCGGTATCTGCGCTGATCCACGCTGCAACCATGGTGACCGCGGGCGTGTTCATGATGGCGCGTTCGGCGGTGCTCTTCGAGCTCGCCCCCTCCACAGGCGTCGTCGTGGCGATCGTTGGTGCGTCGACGGCCCTCCTTGCAGCCGTCATAGCCGTCACCCAGATGGACATCAAGAAGGTGCTCGCCTATTCGACGATCAGTCAATTGGGTTACATGGTCCTCGGCGTCGGCGTCGGCGCGTACACGGCAGGCGTCTTCCATCTCACGACGCATGCTTTCTTCAAAGCGTTGCTGTTCCTCGGCGCCGGATCTGTGATCCATGCCATGGCCGATGAACAGGACATGCGCAAGATGGGAGGCCTCCGCAAGAAGATGCCGATCACGTTCATCACCATGACCGTTGCATGGCTCGCCATCAGCGGGATCTTTCCCTTCGCAGGGTTCTGGTCGAAGGATGAGATCCTTGGTGCAGCGTTCGACAGGGGCGGGCTCTGGCTGATCCTGTGGGGTGTTGGACTGTTCGCAGCGCTCCTTACCGCGTTCTACATGACGCGTCTGTGGATCCTCACGTTCTTCGGAAAGCCGCGTTGGGCGGAGGGAACACATCCGCATGAGGCGCCGTGGACGATGACGCTCCCTCTTGCGATCCTCGCGCTCTTCTCTCTTGCTTTCGGATGGGTGAACACCCCTGCCAAGCTTGCGTTTGAGCACTTTGTCGAACCGTCGTTCGCTTTGATCTCCCACCCCGAAGCACCATCTTTCCGTTCCTTCCTCATCCTGGGATCGCTCGCTCTCGTCGTGGCGATCGCGGGCATCATCTGGGCGTGGCTCAGGTACAACCGTGACGACCTGCCTGTCGAGGAGGGCGGTTTCTGGGAGAAGGGCCTCAACGCCTTCTACGTCGACGACCTCTACGGCAGGGTCCTCGTTGCACCGGGCAAGAAGA
>CAYLIR010000323.1:0-2158 GCA_964383515.1 uncultured Acidimicrobiaceae bacterium | reverse complement strand
AACGGGATCTGGCAAGAGCGAATTCCTGCAGACATGGATCATGGGGATGGCCGTGGCTCACAGTCCGTCGCGTGTGAACTTCCTGTTGGTCGACTACAAAGGTGGGTCAGCGTTCGCCGACTGCGTCGATCTGCCACATACGGTCGGGCTCGTGACCGACCTCAGCCCCCACCTCGTGCGGCGTGCCTTGACGAGCCTCAAAGCCGAGCTGCGACGCCGCGAACAGATACTGAATGCGCATAGGGCGAAGGATCTCCTCGACATGGAGAAGCATCGGTACCCGGACACGCCGCCGAGTCTCGTTATCGTCGTCGACGAGTTCGCCGCACTGGTCGGTGAGGTGCCTGCATTCGTCGATGGCGTCGTCGATGTGGCCCAGAGGGGCCGCTCGCTCGGATTGCACCTCGTGCTCGCGACGCAGAGGCCGTCCGGTGTTATCAAGGGGAGCCTGAGAGCCAATACGAACCTGAGAGTCGCTCTCAGGATCGCCGATGAGGAAGATTCCAAGGACGTTGTCGGATCAGAGGTTGCCGCCTCTTTCGACCCTTCGTTTCCCGGTCGGGCTGTTGCCAAGATGGGGCCTGGTCGCCTTGTCGGATTCCAGACCGCGTATGTAGGTGGCCATACCATGGCAGAGCCGCCGCCCCCCCCTATCGAGGTGTACGAGATGCCGTTCGGGCTTGGACAGCCATGGGAGGAGCCGGAGACCGACGAGATGGCCATAGCGGGATCCGGGGCTGCGCCGGACATCTCACGGATCGTCACAACCGTCCGTGCGGCGAACGATCTGGCGTCGCTGCCGCCACCGAGGAAACCCTGGTTGCCCGAGCTGTCTGACACCTATCGTCTCGAAGACCTACCGTCTCCTCGCAACGATCGCCAGTTGGTGTACGGCGTCATCGACAAACCAGAGGATCAGGAACAGTCCGTCGTTGCTTTCGAGCCCGACAAGGTCGGCAACATGGTCGTCTACGGCACGGGTGGTTCTGGGAAGAGCACCTTCCTGCGATCGATCGCGGTTGCAGCGGGGTTGGCGTCTGCCCGTGGAGGACCCACCCATGTGTACGCGCTCGACTTCGGGGCGCGAGGCCTCACGATGCTCGAAGCGTTCCCTCATGTGGGTGCCGTCGTCAACGGCGACGACGTTGAACGGACCTACAGGCTGCTGAAGACGCTCCGTGCGACGATCGATGAACGTGCGGCTCGCTACGCAACCGTCAACGCATCGACCGTCGTCGACTACCGGCACCGTGCCGGAGATACCGAAGAACCGCGTCTCGTGCTCCTCATCGACAACTTCGGAGCGTTCCGTCAAGAGTACGAGACTGGTCGGCGAGGCAATCCCTACGAGTTGCTCGAAGCGATCGCATCTGACGGCCGAGCCGTCGGGGTGCATGTCGTCGTGACAGCCGATCGAGTGAATGCGCTCTCCACCAGCCTGCGATCGGTCGTACAGAGCCAGTTGACGCTGCGACTTGCATCGGACAACGATTTCATGGCACTCGGCGTTCCCCTCGATGTGTTCGAGGGGGCCACTCCACCAGGCCGCGGCGTGCTCGACAACAGCGAGATCCAGGTCGGTGTGCTCGGTGGAAGCCCGAACATGGGGCGGCAGGCTGAGGTCAGCCGGCACCTCGCCCAGGCGATGGTTCGCGCCGGCGTAGGCGCTGCGCCGCCGGTAGAGAGACTCGACCACGCCATCCCCTTGTCATCGCTGCCAACCGCGGTAGATGGACGTCCCACCCTGGGCGTGTGGGACGAGTCTCTGGAACCGATCGGTTTCGACCCGGCCGGGACATTCGTCGTCGCGGGGCTGCCGCAGTCAGGGAAGACGACGGCGGTGCTGTCGATGCTCGAGAGCCTCCGACGTTCACGAAGCGAAACCGGTGAACGCACGGAATACGTGCTGTTCGGTCCGAGGAGGTCAGCCCTGGCAGGATCAGGGGGATTCTCCAAGGTCGTGCTCAGCGTCGACGATGGGTACGAGTATGCGGAGTCCCTGGCGCAGAGGCTCGTCGACGGGAGCTATCAGGAGGAAACCAAGTTGGTCGTCGTCATCGAGCAGCTCGGCGAGTGGGTCGGATCCCTAGCTGACGATGCGCTCCAGACACTCATCCGGGCATGCCGCTCGGAGGGGCATCTTGTGATCGTGGAAGGC
>CAYLIR010000322.1:0-2160 GCA_964383515.1 uncultured Acidimicrobiaceae bacterium | reverse complement strand
GACGACCGTCCCGCCAGCAACGACCGTCACAACGACGACCGTCCCGCCAGCAACGACCGTCACAACGACAACCGTTCCGCCAACGACGACCACAACCGCCGACCCGTCGCAGTACAAGCGGCTGATCGAGACAGACGGTGGCTCGTTGTCCATTTGCGTCGATGGTGACACAGTGGTCTTTCGCCGAGCGTTTCCGAACAACGGATGGAGCTTTGGCATCATCGATGAGGGGCCTGAACGCGTGAAGGCACGGTTCGTCGATACCGACGACAGGTCGCACAGGATCAAGGTGCTGATCGCGGTAGTCGACGGGAACCTCGACGTCTCGATCACCACGGTGAAGTGATCGCCGCCGATGCAGGAACGTCGATCGATACGAACACATGTGATGCACCGCAACGACACGCTATGAGGGATGCCCAGGTCAGATGGCTCTCGGCCCTCCACAGGCTCATCTACAAGGCGACGGGTGGCCATATCGGATCACGTCTCGTCGACAACGACATGCTGCTGCTCACGACCGCGGGCAAGGTAACGGGTGACGACCACACCGTCCCGCTCCTCTACCTCAGAGATGGGACCGATCTGATCATCGTCGCTTCCTACGGAGGGCGACCGCAGCATCCACAGTGGTACGTGAACCTCGTCGCGACACCGACCGTGACCGTGCAGATCCTCGGTACGACTGCCGTCTACTCGTCTGCGACGATGAGGACAGACGATCGCGAACGCTGGTGGCCGAAGGTCGTTGCTGCGTACACGGACTACGCGCGCTACCAGGCCAGGACCGACCGCGAGATCCCGATCGTTCGCCTCACACCGGTGCACGAACCGAGCTAGTCGACGAGAAATCTCGAAAGGGCTCGCGCCGCCTCATCGAACCGCCACACCCAGACCTTGCCGTGTGCCGGTGTTCCAGGCGGATCGCGGTGGAAGACCATGTGGTGCCCCAACTCGTGGGCGATCGTCATCACCGTGGTCGACCGGCCGAGCCGGATCGTTCCGACCTCCCCAACAGCACCCCAGCCGTTCGCTTCCCTCGTGGCAACCTCCCGCTCGCCGAGTTGCGCCACCCACACAGATCGTGGCCGTTCGGTTGCCCCGGTGTACACCGACCGTCTTGCATGGAACCGCAGTACCGGAACAGGGATGCCGAGATCCCTGCATGCAGCTTCGACCAACACGCTCGCATCGTTGTCACTGACCACGAGCGTGTCGAGCCGATCGAGCAGTGCCGGATCGTCCGAGAACGCCTGCACCCTTGAGCTATGCCTTCGTCTCGGGCCCGGGCCATTCGGCCTCGCTTCGATGATCGATGCCATCGTCTCAACCTATCAGGCACCTGTGCCAACGAACGCATCCACCGTCTCGCCACCACGCACGCCGGTGTCCTCCCTGAGTCTGTAAGACTGTGCCCCCACTGGAGGTGGCGTGGAAACGAGAAAAGGAACGTGGTACGCGATCGCTGCGTACGTCCTGTGGGGCCTTTCGCCTATCTACTGGAACCTCCGGCCACGTATCGACGCCGCGACACTGGTGCTGTCGCGCATCGTGTGGTCCGTCCCGATCCTCATCGTCGTCGTGTTGTTCATCGGCGAATTCGGGAGCATCCGCTCATGGTATCGGTCACGGGAGTCTCGGATCGTCACCGTCGCTGCATCGGCCTTCCTCTTCACCAACTGGGCCTTGTTCGTGTGGTCCGTGGCGAACAACCACATCGTCGATGCCTCCCTCGGATACTTCATCAACCCACTCGTGTCGGTCGCGCTCGGCGTCGTCATCCTCGGAGAACGGCTTCGGCCGATCCAGTGGATAGCGATCGGCATTGCAACGGGTGGCGTCATCTTCATGACCATCGCTGTGGGCTCGCTCCCCTGGATATCGCTCACGCTCGCGTTCTCCTTTGGCTTGTACGGCCTCTTGAAGAAGCACCCGGCCGCCCCGCCCCCTGTGGTGTCGCTCCTCGGCGAGGCTGTGCTGATCGCGATACCAGCACTGCTCTACATGACGGTCTTTGACCATCCGACAGGGCCAACGTTCGGAGACTCTCTACCCACGTCCCTCTTCCTGGCAGGAGCGGGCATCGTGACCGTCGTCCCACTCCTCCTCTTCGGAGGGGCAGCCAAGCGCATCCCCCTGTCCATGGTCGGACTGCTCCAG
>CAYLIR010000321.1:0-2170 GCA_964383515.1 uncultured Acidimicrobiaceae bacterium | reverse complement strand
AGTCAGGATGTGTTCTTGTTCCACGGTTCGGTACGCGACAACATCGCGTACGGAGCACCTGACGCAACAGACGCTGCGATCCACAAAGCAGCGCGTACCGCAGAGGCACACGATTTCATCATGTCGCTCCCCTACGGCTACGACACGCTCATCGGTGAGCGCGGCCAGAAGCTCTCAGGAGGACAACGCCAACGGCTGTCGCTCGCCCGAGCGCTGCTCGCGGATTGTCCTGTCCTCATCCTCGACGAAGCGACATCGGCGGTCGACAACGAGACCGAGGCAGCGATTCAGCGATCTCTGGCTAGGATCTCCCACCGGCGCACGATGGTCGTGATAGCACATCGCCTCTCCACGATCCGCAACGCCGACATGATCTATGTCATCGACCGCGGCACGGTCGCAGAACGCGGCACTCACGACGAGCTGATCAGCCACGCCGGGATCTACCGCAGCCTCTGGAACGTCCAGACCGGCGTCGCCGCGACCGACGCTGTCTGAACCGTCTACCGACTCGTTCTCTACCGACTTGTTTTCGCGACCACGGTCAAGGTACTTGCATCTAGTTGGGCATAGCTGATATTACTAGGGCATGCACTCTCCAAGAACTCCGCACACGCCCGGGCAGGGTTCCCGGCAGGTTCGTCCTCCCTCTCGGGGAACTCGTGCGCCAAGCCCGGGCGTGTCGGAGCCTCCGGTGCGCACCACGGCTGCTGTACGGCGAACCGTTGTACCCATCCTCGCGACTGCCCCGATCGACGGCTTTGCTCCCGCACATGCCTACGTGCGCCAGTTCTGGATAGCGGTCCTTGGACCGGGGGCGGTCGCTGACCTGCTCCGACTCACCGCCGCCGCGCACAGCGGCCGCTCCCTCAAGGAACCGGTCCATCTCCCCGCCCTGCTTGCCGCCGGCCTCGCCGTACGGCTCAACGGCACGGTGATCGTGAACACGACCGTCCCCCCGGTTCCCCGGCACCTCGTCAAACGGATGCCTCCGTCCCTGCGCAGGGCACACGCACGGGCGGTCCCTCTGGCAAGCTGACCTGCCTAGCCTTGGCGCATGGAGCACATCGCCTACGAACGGGACCCGGCGACAGCCATACGCGAAGACTTCGATCTCGTCATCGACCTCCGGCCGCATGCACCATCGTCGCCGTCGATCCCCGGATCGATCATCGTCGACCTCGACGACCTCATCGTCGACCCATCAGCGTGGATACCCAGAGAGGATACGCGCGTCCTGGTCGTCTGTGACATCGGTGTTCGCTCCGGATTCGCCGCTGCGCATCTCCAGGACTGTGGCTATGCGTCGGTGATGTCTCTCGCTGGTGGAATCGACGCGTGGCGGGCCGCGGGGCGTCCCGTTGTCTATGCGACAGAGCTCAGCTCTGCTCAGGTCGATCGCTATGACCGGCATCTGAAACTCGCTGGCGTAGGTGCCCCTGGCCAACGGGCGCTGCTCGACGCAACGGTCGTGGTCGTTGGTGCGGGCGGCCTCGGCTCGCCAGCGATCATGTACCTCGCGGCCGCAGGCGTCGGCACGATCGTCATCATCGACGACGACACCGTGGACGCTTCGAACCTGCAGCGGCAACCGATCCACTCACTGAGCGACATCGGGGACGCGAAGGCGCGCTCAGCTGCTTCCTTCATCGAGAGCCTCAACCCCGACGTTCGTGCGATTCCGGTGGGTGAGCGTCTTGGATCGGCGAGCGCTACGCGCCTGATCGAAAGCGCGAACGTTGTCGTCGATGCCTCCGACAATTTCGCGACACGTTACGCCATCAACGATGCGGCGGCTGCCCTCGGGATCCCTGTCGTGTTCGCATCCGTGTATGCGATGGAAGGCCAGGCAAGCGTGTTCGACGCACGGAATGGACCGTGCTACCGGTGTGTGTTCCCCGATCGACCCGACGACACCATCCCCCTCGATTGCACGGCGATCGGTGTGCTCGGGTCGATCACCGGTGTCCTCGGGTCGATCCAGGCAACTGAAGCCATCAAGCTCATCACCGGCGCCGGCTCATCCCTTGCAGGGCGCTTGCTCGTCTACGATGCTGCAGCAGCCTCGTTCACCATGCTCCACATCGCCAAAGATCCCACCTGCCCCCCCTGCGGCCCCGGCACGCCCGCCCGGCCGCCGCCCGCAGCGGCGCCGGGACCGGGGGGCGGG
>CAYLIR010000320.1:0-2187 GCA_964383515.1 uncultured Acidimicrobiaceae bacterium | reverse complement strand
CCGCTGTCACGATCGGTGTCGGCGGCTCGGCAGGGCGCGAAGGCTCGATCGCTCAGATCGGCGCAGGCATCGGCTCCTTCATCGGCAGGGTGACGCGTCTCGAGGAGGTTGAGGTCCGTGCGCTTGTCGCAGCAGGGGCGGGTGCGGGCATCGCTGCAACGTTCAACGCACCGATCGCTGGCATGTTCTTCGCCATGGAGGTGATCCTCCGCGACGTGTCCATCAGGCATCTGCACACCATCGCCATCGCCTCGGTGGCCGGAGCGGTCGTGTCCCATTCGTTCATCGGCGACGAACTGACGTTCAGCGTTGCGCCATACTCGCTCGACGATCCGACCCAACTGATCCTCTTCGTGTTCCTCGGGCTTCTCGCCGTCGGTCTCGCCATCATGTTCATCGAGGCCCTCGACTGGTTCATGATCGTGCCAGACAGACTGGTTCCATGGACACGACCCATCATCATGGGATTCGTCGTTGCAGGTATCGGCACCGTTGCCCCCCATGTGCTCGGCACGGGGCAGGAGTTCATCAGCGCAGTGCTGAACCAGGAAGTCTCAAGCGCGTGGTGGGTGTTCGCGCTCCTTGCGATAGCGAAACTCCTCGCGACGTCATCCACCCTCGGGGGCAAAGGAGCCGGTGGCATCTTCATGCCGAGCCTCTTTATCGGCGCGGTTGCGGGGTCCGCGTTCGCCCTGGTCGTAGACCCTATCTGGGGCGGAATGCCACTCAACCCAGGGGCGTTCGCTCTCGTCGGCATGGCAGCGGTCTTCGCCGGTGTGTCACGAGCCTCGTTCACATCCATCCTCATCGTGTTCGAGATCACCGGCGACTACGGCCTCGTTCTGCCACTCATGCTCGCCGTGGCAATCGCGACGATCCTCACCGGACGACTGCACAGGCAGAGTGCCTATACCGCGCCCCTGGCACGCATGGGAATCCACACCGTGCCCACAGACCAGGTCGATATCCTCACCCGTGTGACGATCGGTGACCTCGACCTTCCTGAGCCGGTGACCGTCGCCCCCACGGACACGTTGACCAAGGTCGAAGGCGTCCTCCGCCGCAACAGGGCCAACGGTGTAGCCGTGGTGGACGACGAGCACCGCCTTGTCGGCATCGTGTGCGACTCGGACATCACACGCCTCGGCGGTGCATCAGACCAGTACGTTGCAGCAGACGCCATGACACCGAACCTCGTCACCGTGTCTGCCGATGTCCCCGTATCGGATGCCCTCGAGCGCATGGCCGTCCTCGGTGTTGGCAGGCTCCCCGTCGTCGATCGCAGGCATCCTGATCGAATAGTCGCCCTGTTCCGCAGAGAGGACGCCATCGCCGCGTACCATCTCGCCCTCGGCACAGCGGCGCGCGCGAACGATCAGCCGCAGCGATTCGGTACGCCGACAACAAGTTCGACGCGGTACTTGGAGTTCCAGATTCCGCCACGATCACCTGCCGACCATCGAAAGATCAGGGAGCTCCCCTGGCCTGAGGGATGTATCGTCGTGTCCGTCCACCGAGGCAACGAGCTCCTCGTCGCTTCAGGAGACCTCGAGCTGCGCAGCGGAGATGCGCTCACCGTCCTCGGCGACGAGGCAGCACGCAGACGCATGGTCGAACGACTCTCTGCGCCTCCCACCAAGGACTGAGGAGTGCCAAGGACTGAGGAGTGCTCGTTCGGGTGAAACTCACTTCTCCATGGCGGGGTTCCAGACCTCCCACACCTTCCCGACGAGGTCTGGCCCCGGCTTGAGTGTCGGATCTCCTGGTTCCCAGCCTGCAGGTGTCGCCTCGGCACCCCTGGATTCCCGGACGAGCTGGAACGCCTTGATCTGGCGGATCGTCTCAGCAACTCGCCTACCGACCGGCGGTGTGAGGATCTCGATGGCCTGGATGACGCCGTCGGGGTCGATGATGAACCTGCCGCGCATCTCGATGCCTTCGTTCTCGTCCCATACGCCATAGGCGCGGCCGATGTTTCCAGCCTGGTCTGACGCCATGTGGAACGGGACGCCACCGTCGACCATCTTGGTCAGCTCGTAGTCGTTCCACATCTTGTGGACGAAGTGGCTGTCGACACTCACGGAGATGACCTCGACCCCGAGGTCCTGGAGTTCCTGGTACTTGTCAGCGACCGCCGACACTTCTGTCGCTCAGACGAAGGTGAAATCGCCGGGGTAGAAGCACAGC
>CAYLIR010000319.1:0-2198 GCA_964383515.1 uncultured Acidimicrobiaceae bacterium | reverse complement strand
ATCCGAACATGACGACGACCCAGACGCGGAGGGGCCGCGCAGACGACGACCGTTTCACCAACCTCGAAGAGTTCCCGGCAGGCGACTACAAGCTCGGCACGCAGGTTGGCACGCCCAACTACGAGCTTGGCGCCAAGCTCGTGGGCGAAGACCGCATCGACGCGTTCGACCAGTTCGGGGTTGCCGTCCAGGCGCTCATCGCCGGGGACGTCGACGCCGTCATCATCGACGATATCGCTGGCCAGGGCTACCAGGGAGCGAACGCAGACCAGACCACACTGCTGCCTGACGACCTGCAGTCGGACCCACTCGGGTTCATCTTCCCGAAGGGCTCCGAGCTCACCGCGAAGGTGAACGAGGCCATCGCCGACATGAAGGACGACGGCACGCTCGAGACGCTCATCAAGAAGTGGTTCATCGAGTTCGAAGGCTGAGCACGGCGGCTCACACGAGCCGTTCACGACCACATGGGAGAGGGACCGGGCCATCCGGTCCCTTTCCGCGTCGGATGCAACTAGATTCATCGCAACGACGAGAGGACGTTGATGACCACGCTCGAACCAGAGATCGGCACAGACCCGACCCCGCCGGGAGCAGCAGTCCGCTACGAATGGTCGAGTTTCCCCTGGTGGTTCCTCGGCATCCTTGCGACGATCGCCTTCCCCGTGTTCAAGATCCTCACCGACCCGACATGGAACGACGGGTACCAGTTCATCAAGGGGGGTATCACTCTCACGCTGAGCGTCACCATTGGAGGCTTCATCATCGCCTTTGTGGTCGGCCTCATCGTCGCACTCGGACGCATGTCGAAGCGGACCACCGCGAGGAACCTGGCAACCTACTACATCGAGCTGATCCGCGGGATACCGGTGCTGGTGACCATCTACATGTTCGGCCTCGTCATCGTGCCAGCGTTGCTCGACACTGTCGGCGTGT
The DNA here is from genome assembly GCA_964383515.1 of uncultured Acidimicrobiaceae bacterium. Lineage (GTDB taxonomy): Bacteria > Actinomycetota > Acidimicrobiia > Spongiisociales > UBA5794 > JAMBLL01. The sequence continues at coordinate 1,262 of CAYLIR010000319.1, read as the reverse complement.
CCCCTCAGTCCTTCTTCGGATCGAAAACGTTCAAGACAACCGTCGCCGTCGGCCTCATCTACGCCGCGTTCATCGCGGAGGTCTTTCGGGCCGGCATCGAGTCCGTGCACCTCGGCCAACGTGAAGCAGGTATGGCTGTGGGGCTCAACCGTATCCAGGTGTTCCGCCTCATCGTGTGGCCCCAGGCGCTCAAGAACGTCTTCCCAGCCCTCGGCAACGACCTCATCGCACTCCTCAAGGACTCGTCGCTGGTGTCGGTCCTCGCCGTGCGCGAGATAACCCAGATGGCGAAACTCTGGACCGGCAGGAGCTTCCAGTTCTTTGCAGGGTTCATGGTCCTCGCAGCGATGTACCTTGCGCTCACCGTTTCGCTGAGCCTTGCCCTCCAGTGGTACGAGCGCCGTCTCGCGACACCATGACCGCATCCTCGATTCCCGAAGGTCTGGCATCCGTCGTCGAAGCGTTCGACCACGTGTCGATGGCCGTCCACGACATCGACGCAGCCACCCCACTCCTCACGCTGTTGGGCGCCTCCTCGTTCGATGGCGGCACGAACCCGTGGGGGGATTTTCGCTGGGCGCAATACGACCTTCCCGGGTGGGGCCGGCTCGAACTGATCGCCCCCTTGGACCCTGATCCTGGCCATTTCATCAACCGCTTTCTCGCCGAACGCGGCGAAGGCCTGCACCATCTCACCTTCAAGGTGTACGACATCACCCAAGCGGTGACACGAGCAGAAGAGATGGGGTTCGTCGTCACCGGATTCGACGACCGTCTCGACGACTGGAAGGAGGCATTCGTGCATCCCAAGTCCGCCCACGGCGTCCTCATCCAGTTCGCTGAGTTCCCCACGAAGGGATAGCGGTGCCGCCCGACCCCGTAGCACTCATGCCGATCCGCAGCTTCACCGGCATGTCTAGGCTGGCCGATGCGCTCGATGGTTCCGCCCGCGAACGCCTGTCACGGGTACTCGCCTCCCTGGTACTCGACGCGGTCGACGGCGCCGGGATCCGCACTGCCGTCATCACCGCTGATCCGTCTGTGGCTAGATGGGCAACCCGACGAGGCGCCCGGGTACTCCCAGACCCGGGGAGCGGGCTGTCGCATGCCGCCGCTGCGGGCGTTGCATCCCTCGATGGAGCCCCCTGGATCGTCATCCACGCCGACCTGCCGCTGCTCACGCCTCGTTCGGTCGCCTTGGCCGCTAGGGCATGCCGAGACGGCGCTGTTCTGGCGCCAAGCTATGACGGAGGTACGGCGCT
>CAYLIR010000318.1:0-2206 GCA_964383515.1 uncultured Acidimicrobiaceae bacterium | reverse complement strand
CGCTTCGTCTGCAGCGTCGATCTCGATCGTGATCGTCCTTCCGAACGACACACGCTTGACACCGGCGAAACCGAGGCTCGTCAATGCGCGTGCTGTTGTTGTCCCCTCGGGGTCTGACAGCCCCGGCTTGCGCCCGATCCCGACGACGAACGTGAAGGTCATCTGGCTCCCATCGCTTCGCGATAGTCGGTGAACGGTCTTCCCGTGAGCAACTCGTACGCGCTGATGTACCTGGCCGATGTAGCATCGACGACTTCCTGAGGCATCGCAGGCGCGGGCGCCGTCTTGTCCCACCAGTCCTGGGTATCGAGCCAGTCGCGCACGGGCTGTTTGTCGAACGATGGCATGGTGGCTCCGGGGTGCCAAGCGTCTGCTGGCCAGTACCGGGATGAATCAGGTGTGAGCACCTCATCGATGAGGATGACCGCGTCGTCGACGATGCCGAACTCGAACTTCGTGTCGGCGAGGATGATCCCTCGTTCTGCTGCGTGTTCGGCTCCGCGGCGGTAGAGCTCCAGTGACCGTGTGCGGAGCTCCTCATAGAGGTCGTTGCCCACGAAAGAGCGGGCTTCGGCTTCCGTCAGGTTCTCGTCGTGGCCAGATTCCGCTTTCGTTGCGGGTGTGAAGATCGGCTCAGGAAGCTTGCTCGCCATGTCGAGACCGTCGGGCAGGTGTTCGGTTGTGGGGCCGCCACCTGAGCGATACTCCTTCCACGACGAACCGTACAGGTACCCGCGGACGACGCACTCCATGGGGATCACCTCCGCCGCCTTCACGAGCATCGCTCTACCAGCGAAGTCGTGTTGTTGTTGGGGCGTGAGGAAGTCCATCTCTCGCGTGTCTGCCGAGATGAGATGGTGCGGCGTGGCGAGGCGAGAGAACCAGTCGAGGGACAGGCCGGTGAGAACGTGGCCCTTGTGTGGGATCGTCTCGCCGAGGACCACGTCGAAAGCAGAGATCCGATCGGTCGCCACCATGAGCAGACGGCGGTCGTCGACGCGATACAACTCGCGGATTTTTCCCGACCCGTAGTGTTCCAGCGCTGGCACGGACGCCAGACTAGCAACGCGGCGGCCTCGTCGGTTCTGTGTCCGGTGAGCATCGCTACTGTTGTGCCATGGCCGAAACCGCTACAACCAGCCACCCGTGGGGTGATGCGGAGACCCCGTTCCACGAGCTCGGAGGAGAGGAACCCATACGGGCGCTCGTTGAACGGTTCTACGACATCGTCGACGTGGATGCGCCCATACTGCGGGCGATGCTGCCAGCGGACGATGCGGTCTCGCGCAAGAAGCTGTTCGAGTACCTTGTCGAGTGGACCGGCGGTGACGACCGCTACACGTCCCAGCGAGGGCATCCGATGATGCGGAAGCGGCACATGCCGTTCGCGATCGGTGAGGACGAGGTACGCAGCTGGATCGCGTGCATGGAGCGGTCATTCGATGACAACGAGATCGCCGAGCCGGTGCGTTCATTCCTTCTCGATCGCCTCACCGAGCTCGCTCACCGCATGCGCAACCGCTGACCTCGTTAGCCGAGGGTGGTGGTGGCAAGGCGCTCGAAGACGATGCTGGCGTTGCGGAGGAACCGCTCGGGGGAGAAGCACCCTTCAAGGGTGTCGCGAGGCAGTGTGACCGCAGGGTCAGCCTGCAGGCGCTCAAGCAGCGTGCCCCCCTCGTCCCAGGCAGCCATGGCGTTTCGTTGAACGATGCGGTACGCCTCGTCGCGTGTCATGCCGGCATCCACGAGGGCAAGGAGGACCGCCTGCGAGTTCACGAGCCCGCGCGTCGCGTCGAGGTTCGCCTGCATGCGCCCGGTGTCCACGACGAGGTTCTCGATGATCCTGTCCATCCGTGCGAGTGCGTAGTGCAGGAGTGACGTTGCGTCCGGCAGCACGACCCGTTCGACGCTCGAATGGGATATGTCGCGCTCGTGCCACAGCGCGACGTTCTCGAGGCTCGCAGACGCATAGCCGCGCAGCACCCGGGATACGCCGGTGAGGTTCTCTGTCCCGATCGGGTTCCGCTTGTGCGGCATCGCCGATGAACCCTTCTGGCCGCTGCTGAACGCTTCCCTTGCTTCGCCCACTTCTGAGCGCTGCAAGTGACGGATCTCCGTGGCGAAACGCTCGATCGACGACCCGACGAGCGCTAGCACGGAAACGAAATGGGCATATCTGTCGCGCGGGATCACCTGTGTCGATGCA
>CAYLIR010000317.1:0-2221 GCA_964383515.1 uncultured Acidimicrobiaceae bacterium | reverse complement strand
ATGATCAACCGCCTCATCGAGCCGACATCGGGCGCGATCGAGATCGATGGTGTCGCTGCTGACACGATGCCCGTCCACGAACTGCGGAGGGGCATCGGATACGTCATCCAGCAGATAGGCCTCTTTCCGCATCGTACGATCCGTCAGAACATCGGCACTGTACCTGGCCTCCTCGGTTGGGATGCCGCACAGATCGTGGAGCGCACGGACGAGCTCGCCGAGTTGGTAGCTCTCGATCCGGACATGCTGGACCGTTACCCGGCGGAGCTTTCCGGTGGGCAACGTCAGCGCGTCGGCGTAGCCAGGGCACTCGCAGCGGACCCTCCCGTCCTGCTGATGGATGAACCTTTCGGTGCCGTCGACCCGATCGTTCGCGCCCACCTGCAAGACGAACTCCTCTCGCTCCAGCAGCGGCTCCGCAAGACGATCGCGCTCGTTACCCATGACATCGACGAGGCCATCAAGCTCGGGGACAGGGTCGCCATCCTGAGCGAAGGAGGCCACCTCGAACAGTACGGAGCACCTGGGGAGGTCCTGCGCGATCCAGCGAATGCGTTCGTCGCTGACTTCCTCGGCACCGATCGCGGCATCAAGCGCCTCTCCCTGATCCCGATCTCGGATCTGGAACTCGAGCCGGGCCCCGTTGTCGACCGATCCGCAACGAAGGACGCGATCGTCGCGATCGCGGAGGCCTACGGCACCGACTGGGTGATCCTTGCAAGCGGTCGGACGATAGACGGCTGGGCCAGGGTGGAGGACATCCCCCCACAAGGGGCACGCTGCGCCGTCGCTGAGCCCTACCAGACACGTCTCACCTCGCAGTCGTCGCTCAAGGAAGCACTCGACGCCATCGTGTCGTCCCATACTTCCGTCGCTGCGGTGTTCGACGGAGAAGCGCTGCTCGGTGTTGTCACGGCAGATGCAGTGAGCCGTGAGATCCTCCGGTGATCCTCCTTCAGGCGTCCGGCGGCCTCTTCTCGTGGGAATGGGTCGCGCACCATCTCGATGACATCTGGGCACGAACGCTCCAACACCTTGTCCTCACGGGTATCGCTGTGGCAGTTGGCATGCTCATCAGCCTCGTCTTGTCCGTGATCGCGCTGCGATATCGGTGGACGCTTGCGCCGATCACGTGGTTCACCGGTGTTCTCTACACGATTCCGAGCCTTGCCCTGTTCGCCTTTCTCGTCCCCATCACGGGACTGTCGACGCTCACCGCTGAGATCGGCCTCGTGTCGTACACGTTGCTCATCCTCATCCGCAACACCGTCGCAGGCATCGACGCTGTACCAGCCGCAACCGTGGAATCGGCGCGAGGCATGGGGTACACGGATCGAGGCGTTTTCTTGTCTGTCGAGCTCCCCCTCGCGCTCCCCGTGATCATCGCCGGACTGAGGATCGCCGCGGTGACGACGATCGGGCTCGTCACTGTCACCGCGCTCATCGGCCAGGGAGGGCTCGGATTCTTCATCCTGCGAGGCCTGAACCTCTTCTATACACCGATCGGATCCACGCAGATCATCGTCGGCACCGTCGTGTCCGTGCTCCTGGCGGTGTTGGTCGATCTTGCCCTCGTCGGCGTGCAGCACGTTGCAACGCCATGGGCCCGACGGGGGGTGGCTTCGTGATCGGTTTCCTCGCAGCGGTTCTCGACTGGTTCGGCAACAGTGCACACTGGGTTGGCCAGTCCGGCATCCTTGCCAGACTCGGGGAGCATGTACGGATCACTATGGCGGCCACAGCCGTAGCGGCTGTTGTGGCCATAGGCCCTGCCGTGTGGCTGGCCCACAGGCGGATTGGCGGGACGTTCGTGGTGGCTGGCGTCAACATCGCCAGAGCGATTCCTTCGTTTGCGATCGTGGTGCTGTTCCTCCCCCTGAGTATTCGCCTTGGTCTCGGCATCGGATTCTGGCCGACGTTCCTTGCGCTGGTGTTCCTCGCCGCACCACCCATGTTCACCAACGCGTATACGGGTGTTGCCGGTGTCGACAACGACCTCGTGGAAGCGTCCAGCGGCATGGGGATGACGGATCGGGAGGTGCTGATGTCTGTGGAGTTGCCGTTGGCTTCGCCTGTGATCCTCGCTGCGGTGCGCGTCGCCGCTGTCCAGGTTGTTGCCACCGCGACGCTCGGTGCCCTCGTCGGCTGGGGAGGCCTTGGACGGTACATCGTGGACGGCGTGGCCGGGCCGGGCAACGGGGCCGGGTTGGGCGGGGGGGTC
>CAYLIR010000316.1:0-2227 GCA_964383515.1 uncultured Acidimicrobiaceae bacterium | reverse complement strand
GCAGCCGTCATCGGCCTTGTCGTGGCAGCAGCGGGACTTGTCATCACCGAGGTAACAGGTACCGCGGTGTGGGACGGCCTTGCTTCGATCATCATCGGTCTCATACTCGTTGGTGTCGCGTTGATCATCGCCAGAGAGATGAGCGCCCTCCTCATCGGCGAATCTGCAAGCCGAGAGGATCGGACCGCGATCCGGGTCGCGATCTTGGGCGTGCAGCCCGTGCACCATGTCGAGCGGCTGCTCACGATGCAGATGTCTGCTGAGGAGATCCTCGTCACTGCCGATGTTGCTTTCGACGAGGGCGTCGACGAAGTGATGGCGATCGAAGAGGTCGAGAAGGCGATCAAGGAAGCCTGTCCTGCCGCGAAGCGGATATTCATCGAGCCGGTGAGGCGATGAGCATAGGGTCGGCGTCGGCGCCTGCATCCTCTGCGAACCTCGGCCCAGGATTCGATACGCTTGGGCTTGCTCTGGCCCTGCGCTGCAGAGCCACCGTGGAACCAGCAGATACGATGACGATCAGCGAGAACGGCACGACCCGCAGGCTCGGCGCTCACGACATGGTCGCAAGGGCGGTGATGCTCGCCATCGACCGACCCGCTCATGTCACGCTCGATAGCGAGGTGCCAAGAGCGCGGGGCATGGGGTCATCGTCGGCGGTCGCCGCATCGGTGGCTGGCGCTGCGCTCAAGGCGGTCGGCGGTGACGGCGGTGCCGCGAGGGTGTTCGAGATCGTTGCGGAACTCGAAGGGCACAGCGACAACGCTGCTGCGACCGTGTTCGGGGGCCTTGTCGCCGTTGCCGCAGGCGGCGTGAAGCGGTTGGAGCTTCACGAATCGATTCGCGTTGTCGTTGGCATTCCCAGTGCGCCGCTGCGAACGGTCGAGGCGCGGGATGCTCTACCAGGTGAGCTCGCTCGCGATGCGGTGTGCCGATCGTTGTCGAGGCTCGTGTTCCTCATCGAGGGATTGCGAGAAGGTGACCCCGACGTGTTGCGCCACGCCGCAGGTGACGAGATCCACGAAGGCCCGCGAGCGTTGCTCTCACCGATAACCGGCGAGCTGATCTCAGCGGCACGGCGTGGAGGCGCGCTGCACGCGGCATGGTCGGGTGCAGGGCCGACGGCGATCGCATTCACGACGCAGGCGTCGAGCGGGCGAGTCATCGGGGCGATGAGCGGTGTGCTCGGCGTTGAGGGAGACGTGCTGGCGCTCGATGTCGACTACGACGGGTTGATCTAGCGGGCGTTACGCGTCAGCGCGGTACTTCGCAGCACTCGCAACGAGCGAAGCGAACAGATCGTGGGATGCGCCGTCGTCCCGCATGGCGAGGAACTCGGGGTGCCACTGCACCGCAATGAACGGCCATTCGAGGTCCTCGTGGTCGATAGCTTCGACGGTTCCATCTATGGCCGAACCGACAACGGAGAGACCCCTACCGAGTTCCTCGACCGCCTGGTGGTGGATCGAGTTGATGGAGTGCAACCCGGCTCCGACGATGGAAGCAAGCCGTGTGCCGTCGTCTATCTTCGCGTACAGATGAGGCTCGTAGACGCCCTCTCCTGCCACATCGTGATCGTGCACACCCGAGTGGGAGGGGAGATCCTGGATGAGCGTTCCTCCGAGGGCAACGTTGATCACCTGCATGCCGCGGCAGATTCCCATCACCGGCATCCTGCGTTCGTGGGCTTTGCGGACGAGCGCTATCTCGAATTCGTCTCGCTCCGGATTGACGCCACGGATGGATTCCACGGGCTCTTGACCGTACGCGGTGGGCGAGATGTCGCCGCCGCCGGTGAAGAGCAGGCCGTCGACCCTATCGAGCACGTCGTCGATCTCGTCGAAGTCCACTGGGACGAGGATCACGGGGATGCCACCGCCGTGGCGAATCGAGTCCGTGTACGTATGTGCGGCGAGGTACGCCTTGACCTGTATGGCAGCGGCAGGGACGAACTGTGGCCTACCGGTGATCCCGATGATCGGCTTCATAGGACAAGTGTAACGAATGCGCTGCACCGAGTTCGACGGTCATCAATGCGAGAATCTGTCTATCCTCTGCCCGTCGGTGCGGTTGAACCTTGACGGTGTCGCACGCGCCAAACCACATTTCTAACAACGAGGTTTCACCTGCATGGGTTCGCTGATCAAGAAGCGCCGGAAGAAGATGAGCAAGCACAAGTACCGCAAGCGTCTCAAGGCCAATCGCCACAAGCGCAAGAAGTAGCCTG
>CAYLIR010000315.1:0-2265 GCA_964383515.1 uncultured Acidimicrobiaceae bacterium | reverse complement strand
CCACCGCGCGGGCGCAGGGCCACTATCCGGCGTTCGACATCACACCCCCGGAGTTCGTCGCTGGTATCGCGACGAGCAGAGGCGTATTCGCCCCCGATGATCTGGCATCTTTCCACGATGTTGCACCACTCTTCTAGGGGTCTAGGATTCGTTCTTGGATTCGAGAAACAGACACGACGACAGCGGTTCTGGCATACACCCCCTGTACTGCCACAGATGAGAGGAGAACCCATGACTATCAGCCACACACACCAGCGGCGCATGGTGTCGTTGCTCGCGATGTTGTTTGCCTTCGCGTTGCTCACTGCGGCATGCAGCAGCAGCGATACGGCAACAACCAGCGTGCCCGATGACAGCGTATCGACGACGACGCCTCCCGGAGACGCCGCCGGGGCATGTGCGACGCTCGCCACCAAGAAGGACGGTGTGCTGACTGTTGCCACCGGTGAACCAGCGTTCCCGCCGTGGATGGGCGTCGGCGAGGACAAATTCGATGATCTCGAGGCAGGGACAGGCTATGAGGGCGCCCTCGTGTACGCCATAGCTGACAAGCTCGGTTTGGATGTCGAGTGGAAACGGACCGGCTTCGATGAAGCGATCGCTCCAGGTAGCAAGGACTGGGACTTCAATATCCAGCAGTACACGATCACTGAAGATCGGGACAAGGTTGTCGACTTCTCCGATGGGTACTACACCGTCGATATGGCGATCATCGGTGCCCCCGACGGTCCAGGTGCAGGCGCAACGAGCCTTGAGGATCTCAAGGACCTGAAGCTCGGAGCAGCGATCGGGACGACCGCATTGACCTACATCGATGATGTCATCAAGCCGACGAGCGGTGGTCAGGTGTACGACGACAACTCCGCTCTTGAAGCAGCGTTCAACGCAGGACAGGTTGACCTCATCGTCACCGATCTGCCCACGGCGTACTTCATGACCGGTGCACATCTGACCGATGCCGCTGTGCTCGGTGTCCTGCCTCAGGCCGGCGACGACCCACAGGAATTGGGCATGTTGTTCGAGGAGGGCAGCCCGTTGGTAGATTGCATCAATGAAACGCTCGCTGAGCTGCGCTCCGAAGGCGTGCTCGACAAACTCGAAGCCGAGTACCTCCAGCAGGGAGGCTCAGTTCCGACACTCGCGAAGTAGGGCAGCCTCAGGCCACCTGACACCTAGGAGCGAGAGAGAAGGACGCACATGGATACAGACGCGGGCCCCGCGGCGGGGGGGCCACCAGTGGATGGCGGGTCAGCGGAGCATCTCGATGCTCCGCGACCGCGGTCGTTCATGCAGCAGGAGGGGGCGAAGGCAGCGTTCATAGCGACGCTCTCGACCATCGTGATCATCGGTGGCGGCACAGCCCTCATCCTGTCCAGCCCGAACTGGCCGCAAGTCAGAGCGCAGTTCTTCGACGCAGATGCATTCAGGCAGAGTGCTCCGGCGATCCTCGACGGGTTCTGGCTGAACATGAAGCTGTTCTTCTACTCGATGCTGGTGATCCCTGTTGTCGCGCTCGCCGTGGCAGTCATGCGCAGCCTGCGGGGACCTGCCTTCTTCCCGTTCCGATTCATGGCGCGGATCTATACCGACGTGTTCCGCGGGGTTCCGCTGATCCTGTTGATCTTGCTGCTCGGTTTCGGCATGCCTGCGCTCAACATCTCCGGTGTGCCCCACAGCGTCACGTTCTGGGGGCTTGCCGCTCTGACCCTGAGCTACTCGGCGTACACCGCTGAGATCTATCGCTCAGGGATCGATGCGGTCCCCGAGAGCCAGCGGTCGTCGGCGCTGGCGATTGGACTCACACAGTGGCAGTCGATGCGGTACGCGATCTTGCCCCAGGCGATTCGCAACGTCGTGCCTGCGCTCATGAACACCGTGGTGAGCTTGCAGAAGGACGTTGCCTTGATCTCTATCCTGGGTATCCGAGAGGCGGTGCGCAGTGCCCAGATCTTCACCGCTTCGACCTTCAACTACACGTCGTATGTCGTGGCCACGCTGCTCTTCCTCGCGGTGAGCGTTCCGCTCACGCGGTTCGTCGATTGGTACACAGCACGGGACAGGGCGATGCGATCTCAGGGGCTAGCGTGACAACGGACACCAACACCACAGCGAAACTCGTGCTTGAGGACGTCCACAAGGCCTATGGGGACAACAAGGTGCTCAAAGGGATGTCGTTGGAAGTGCGAGAGCACGAGGTCGTGTGCATGATCGGCTCAAGCGGTTGTGGGAAGTCGACGCTGCTGCGGTGTGTCGATCTCCTGACAC
>CAYLIR010000314.1:0-2272 GCA_964383515.1 uncultured Acidimicrobiaceae bacterium | reverse complement strand
CGCTGCGCGAGCGAGCCTGCGCGCCCTGCCGCGCCGCCGCCACCGAGCGTGACCGCGGTGGCAACGGGCTTGACGACCGGTACCCGCCACGGGATCTTGCCCCCATGGACGGTGATAGCCGCGAGGATCTGTGGCACGCCATGGCCTGCCGCTTCGGGCGCCCATCGTGCAGACATCGCCCACGCGAGCCAGATACCAGCAGGGATGATGATGAACAGCCACCCATCCTGAAGCGGGGGTCCGTGGTTGGCGATGAACACGATCGATTCTGACACCAGCCCGAGCGCGCGCACGAGCACAACAGCTCCCAGCCCTGATCCGATGCCGACGACGAGGGCGAGCACCATCAGATACGCGTTGCCGGTGAGATGTAGTTTCTCGAGGCGTGCTTGGATATCCACGGCGACAGATTACCCGGTGTCGCAACGGCATGGCGTAGACTCGAGCGGGTTGTCCAGTCCGGCAGGAAGCAGTGTCGAAAGAATCGAAGCCATCTCTCAAACGCCCGGCGTATCTCGCCGCCATGTCCCTCAGCGCTCTCGGCATCGTGTACGGGGATATCGGCACGAGTCCGCTGTATGCGATCAGAGAGTCTCTGTTGGAACAGGACCTCGCCGTCACCAAAGAGACGGTGCTCGGCGTCCTCTCCCTCATCTTCTGGTCCCTCCTGATCGTCATCTCGATCAAGTACCTCCTCGTCGTCATGCGCGCAGACAATGAGGGGGAAGGCGGCATACTCGCGTTGATAGCGATGATCGCACCTGGCAGGCAGGCGGTACAAGGACGCAGGTGGATCCTCATCATGGTCGGCCTCTTCGGCACAGCGTTGCTCTATGGAGACGGCATGATCACCCCGGCGATCTCGGTGCTGTCGGCGGTTGAAGGGATCAATGTTGCAACACCTGTTCTCGAACCGTTCGTGATCCCGATCTCGATCGTGATCCTCGTCGGCCTTTTCTTGATCCAACGGCACGGAACAGGGGTCGTCGGCCGGGTGTTCGGACCCGTCATGGTCGTGTGGTTCGTCACACTTGCTGTGCTCGGCATCGGGCCGATTCTCTCCAACCCTTCGGTTCTCGCCGCGCTCAATCCCATGCATGGCCTCCTCTTCTTCGTCAACAACGGGTTCAAGGGGTTCCTTGCGCTCGGCTCCGTTTTCCTCGTCGTGACAGGCAGTGAGGCGCTATACGCGGACATGGGCCACTTCGGCAAGACCCCCATCCAGATCACCTGGTACGGTCTCGTGTTCCCGGCTCTCGTCCTGACGTACTTCGGCCAGGGTGCCTTCATCGTGGCTCATCCCGAAGCCGTGGAGAACCCGTTCTACCTGATGGCGCCGGGGTGGGCTATCTGGCCACTTGTGCTCCTTGCCACCTTCGCAACGGTCATCGCTTCCCAGGCGCTGATCTCCGGTGCTTTCTCGCTGACGATGCAGGCGGTGCAACTGGGGTACCTTCCTCGGGTGCAGATACTGCACACCTCAGCCACCGAATCTGGGCAGGTGTACATACCTGCGATCAATTGGGCGCTCATGGTGGCTGCTGTCGGGTTGGTGGTGTCGTTCAAGTCGTCGAGTGCGCTCGCTGCTGCATACGGCATCGCTGTATCTACGACGATGGTCGTCACCACCGTGCTCATCTTCGTGATCATGCGTGAGCGGTGGTCGTGGGCGAAGCCAGCAGCATTCGCTCTGTCCGGAGCGTTCCTCGCCATCGATCTTGCGTACTTCGGGTCGAATCTGTTCAAGATCCCCGACGGCGGTTGGTTCCCTCTCCTGATCGCAACGGTCATCTTCACCGCGATGACAACGTGGAAGACCGGGCGGAGGCTGCTCATGAAGCGGTTGCGATCTGAGGCGCTCCCGATCGAACGGTTCATCGCATCGGTGAGCGAAAAGGACATCCCCCGCGTTAGGGGAACAGCGATCTACATGTTTTCGCGCCCCGGATTGACCCCGCCGGCTCTGCTGGCGAACCTACGCCACAACGGCGTTCTCCACGAGCGGATCGCGGTCCTGTCGGTGCTCACCACGGAGGAACCTCGCGTGCCCGTGTCGCGTCGAGCCGATGTATGGCCCCTGGGGCAGGAGTTCTTCCAGGTCGTGCTGCGGTTCGGATTCATGGAGGATCCGGATGTGCCTACGGCGCTCTCGAGCGTGATCAGAAACGATTTCGGATACGATCCTGACGACACCGTGTGGATTCTGGGGAGAGAGACCGTACTCGCGACGACCTATCCGGGGATGATGCTGTGGAGGGAGCGGCTGTTCGCG
>CAYLIR010000313.1:0-2275 GCA_964383515.1 uncultured Acidimicrobiaceae bacterium | reverse complement strand
CGCGCGGCGGCCGGATGGTGTCATCGAAGCGAAACGCAGCGAACTTCCGCGCCTTTCGTCGCGCAACAAGCTCGCGAAGGTCCCGGTCCTTCGCGGCGCTTTCGTCCTCATCGAGTCGCTGCAACTCGGGTTCTCTGCCCTGTCATGGTCCGCGGGGAAATCGGGTGACGAGGAGGATCCGCTCGACAAGAAGGAAGTCATGTTCACGATGGTGATCGCTGTCGTTGCCGCCATCGGTGTCTTCGTCCTTGCTCCCGCTTTCGCGGCGAACTGGATCAAGGGCCTCGTCGGAGGGAACGGGTTCCTGTTCGTCGTGGTCGACGGTCTGCTGCGTCTCGCGTTGATCGTCGGGTACATCTGGCTGATCGGGCGAAGTGACGAGATCCAACGCGTGTTCCAGTATCACGGGGCGGAGCACAAGACGATCCATGCATACGAGAACGGCGATCCGCTCGACATCGCGTCCATCCAGAGCTACAGCCCGCGCCATCCACGCTGTGGCACGTCCTTCCTCATCATCGTTGCAATGGTGGCGTTCGTGGTGTTCCTCACCCTCGCGCACATGCCGTTCGCCTGGCAGATCATCGCTCGGATCCTGCTGATCCCCGTGATCGCGGGAATCTCCTACGAAGTGCTCAAGGCAGCTGCTGGCCATTCATGGCTCGCATGGGCGTCGAAGCCGGGTATCTGGATCCAGTCGATCACCACCAAGGAACCCTCGGCCGACCAGGTAGAAGTCGCTATCGCCTCCCTGCTTGCAGCTCTCGAACCTGAGGAGATAGCAGCGGTACATGCTCGCGGCCCGGTGGCGAGCGGTGCCCTCGGTGTCGTGTACGACATGGGTGATACCGATGGATGACAAGCTCCAGGAGCGCCTCGCCCGGGCAGACGCTGCCTATGAGGACACGCTCGTCCAACTGTCGGATCCTGCCACGATGGCGGATCAGAACCTCTACCGCGAGATCTCGACGCGTCACGCGGAGCTCAAGCCGATCGTCGAGCACTACCGCAGGCTCGTCGCGGCAGAAGAGGAGATCGCCGAAGCCACGGAGCTTCTCGAGATCGAGGACGACCCGGAAATGGCTGCGTACTTCAACGAGATGCTTGAAGTGCATACGGCGGAGGTGGAGACCCTCGGCGAGGAGCTGCGCAAGCTGCTTGTCCCCAAGGATCCCGACGATGACAAGGACGTGATCGTCGAGATCCGCGCTGCTGCAGGTGGTGACGAGGCCAGCTTGTGGGCGAGTGACCTCTACCGCATGTACGAACGCCTTGTCGAACGGTCGGGGTGGAAGATCGAGCCGATATCGGTGAACACGACAGGCTCAGGGGGTCTCAAGGAAGCGACGTTCGCCGTCAAGGGGAAGGGCGCATACTCCCGCTTCAAGTACGAGGCAGGGCCACACCGGGTGCAAAGGGTTCCCAAGACGGAATCCCAGGGCAGGGTGCACACATCGATGGCCACCGTGGCGGTGCTGCCTGAGGTCGAAGCCGTCGAGGTCGATATCGCAGACAATGATCTGATCATCGAAACGATGCGGTCCCAGGGCCCTGGTGGACAATCGGTGAACACGACGGACTCCGCGGTACGCATCACGCACAAGCCGACGGGAATCGTCGTGTCGTGCCAGGACGAAAAGTCGCAACTCCAGAACAAGATCAAGGCCTTGCGCGTGATGCGCGCCAGGCTGTACCAGATCCAGCTCGACGAGCAGCTCGGAGAACGGGCATCGGTGCGAAAGTCCCAGGTCGGTTCAGGTGAGCGTTCGGAGAAGATCCGCACCTACAACTTCAAGGAGAACAGGGTGACGGATCATCGTATCGGGATGACTGTGCACTCCCTTGACAGCGTGCTCGACGGTGACCTCGAAGCGTTCCATGAGGCGCTCGTCGCCGATGACACGGCGAAGAAGCTCGCACAGGACGCATGAGGCATGCGCTCGAGAGATCTCATCGCGATGTCGACGGGGCTCCCCGAACATGAAGTGGTCCGACTCGCCGTGGCCGCAACCGGCAGGACGAGGACCGACATCATCGTCGGGTGCGATCTGACGGACGATGAGGCATCGAGATTCGAGAGGTATGTCGCAAGGCGGCAAGCGAACGAACCGCTCCAGTACATCGAAGGCACCGTCACGTTCGGCCCTGTCGAGCTGTTCGTCGACGATCGAGTGCTCGTTCCGAGGCCAGAGACCGAGTACATCTTTGCCGAGATCATCGAACGTGTCGACGATCCGAAGGTGATCGTCGACCTGTGTACGGGTAGCGGCAACCT
>CAYLIR010000312.1:0-2287 GCA_964383515.1 uncultured Acidimicrobiaceae bacterium | reverse complement strand
GCGTTCGAGCTCGTCCTTGAGCTCTTGGAGCATCCTGGCCGCTTCATAGCGAGCGAGCCGCTCATCGAGACCGCCTCCCGCCCCTGGGACGATGAGCGCCGCGATGAGGCGCTCCACGAGCGCATCTGAGTCGATCTGCCTGAGGACACGGTAGGTGTAGTACCTGCCCCCCACCGGCCTTCCTGGCTGCATCCCTGCGTAGCGCGTGACCGCCTGGGCGATCAGCGTCCTGAGGAGATCCCTGTCGCCACCTGCCAACGCGTCGACGAGCAATCCGAGGAACTCATCCCCGGAACCTCCCGCACCTCCTGAGCCTGGCGTCCCTGACCCACCGGCTGTGCTGTCGCCTGTGCCGTCATCGCTTCCCGTCTCACGCGAGGCGAGCCCGAAGAAGACGTCGAACACAACGTCGAACGCCACACCGTGGCGCGCGTTCTTGACGAGCGTGGCCCCCAACGCTGCCCGTAGGTTCTCCGGGTCCTGAAGGTCCGTGTGCTCGAGGGCTGCGGCCGCGTCAAGCACCTCCACCATCGACACGGGAATGCCTATCGTCCGCAGCTCGTGTGCGAAGTCGGTCAGTGACGCGAGCATCGGACGCTACGCAGGCTCAGCGCGTTCGAGGGAGAGCTCCTTGGCGACCTTGTCGATGTCTGCCTGGTACTTCAACAGCACGTTGAGTGTCCCACCGATGGCGCCATCATCGAGGTCTTCCACACCGAGAGCGATGAGGGTACGCGCCCAGTCGATCGATTCGGACACGGATGGAGCCTTCCTGGTGGGCACGTCCCGTATCATCGCCACCGTGCGCGCGACCTTGTCAGCGAGGGCCGCAGGAAGCTCGGGGACCTTCGCGGCGAGGATCGCCCGCTCACGCTCCACGCTCGGATACGGTATGTGGAGGAACAGACAGCGCCGCTTGAGCGCTTCGGACAGTTCGCGCGTGTTGTTCGATGTCAGCACAACGATCGGCTTGGAAACAGCATCGATCGTACCGAGCTCGGGAATCGTCACCTGAAACGCATCGAGGATCTCGAGCAGCAAGGCCTCGGTCTCCACCTCGACCCTGTCGACCTCGTCGATGAGCAGCACCACGGGCTCGCGTGAACGTATGGCGGCGAGCAGCGGGCGTTCGAGCAGGAAGGGCTCGGAGAAGATGTCGCCTTCGAGATCGTCCCACGATGCACCCTCGTCGGCTTGGAGGCGTAGGAGCTGTTTGTGGTAGTCCCATTCGTAGAGCGCTTTGGCTTCGTCGAGCCCCTCGTAGCACTGCAACCTGACGAGGCGGCGCCCCGAAGCTTCTGCGAGCGCAAGGGCGAGTGCCGTCTTGCCCACGCCAGCAGGCCCCTCAGCCAGGATGGGCTTGTCAAGACGGTCTGCCAGGAACACGACCTGCGCGATTCTCGCATCTGCGAGGTACCCGACTCGCTTGAGATCGTCAGCTACCGAGGTGGGGGTCTCCCATGTCGTCGTCATGACACCAGGCTAGCCATTGCCAGCCGTTCCCCAACCACGAGTCAACGCCCGGAAGGAGTGAACATGACGAGGTCGTCACGATGGATCACCTCACCACCGATGGCTGAGCTGTGGGCGCCGATCGCATCGGCAAGCTCGGCCGAGGACAGCCGCACGAGGCCCTTGCCGAGAACCGACTCACCAGCGTCCGTCACCTCAACAGCCTGTCCACGATCGAACGATCCCACCACCCGTTCGATGCCGACAGCCAGCAACGAGCTGCCGCGGGTCGCAAGTGCGCCTGCTGCTCCGTCATCGACCGTGATCGTCCCCGCAGTCGGCACCCCGAACGCTATCCACAGCTTGCGTGCGGACAACGGCGCTTCGCGCGGTGCGATCCACGTTCCGATCTCACCCCCCAAGACTGCCTTGCGCACACCGTCGGGTACACCGCTGGCTGCGATCACCGTGGGGATACCCGAGAACGCTGCCATGCGGGCAGCGACGATCTTGGTCGCCACCCCCCCGCTACCGACAGCGCCCTTGCTCGTCGTCGCCTCGAGTCTGTCCAAGATGGCGTCGGAGTACTCGACCGCTGCGAGCAGTTCCGCAGTGGCAAACACCCGGGGATCATCGGAATAGAGGCCATCCGTATCGGTGAGTATCACCAACATGCCAGCTGAAACGAGATGCGCGGTCATCGCTGCAAGTTGGTCGTTGTCGCCAAGACGCACCTCGTCGACTGCGACCGTGTCATTCTCGTTCACGATGGGGACGACGCCATGGGCGAGCATGCCGAGCAGCGCCGATCGCGCGTTGAGGTACTGCGTACGCG
>CAYLIR010000311.1:0-2296 GCA_964383515.1 uncultured Acidimicrobiaceae bacterium | reverse complement strand
TCCGCGACACGCATGGAGCGTCCTTCGCAGCCTCCGAGGGCAGTTCTCTGACGTACCTCCCGTTCATCGCTAGGGCAACGATGGACGCCCTCACTGCGTTCCCTGTTGTGCATTCGCTGTTCGATGCCGAGGCAGGGACCCACACCTTCCCCCGTAGCGTCAACCTCGGTATCGCTGTCGACCTTGACCAAAAGGGACTGGTCGTAGCGACGATCGCCGACGCCGATTCCCAGACGCTCAGAGGCCTTGCCCGCTCCATCAGGGACGTAGCGAGCAGTGCGCGCAGCGGGAGCCTCGGGCCTGACGACCTCACCGGGTTCACGTTCTCGATAACCAACCCCGGGCCGTTCGGATCGTTCATGAGCGCACCGATCATCCCCACTCCCACTGCCGCCATCTTGAGCACGGATACGATCACGAAGAAGCCGGTCGTCGTCGAGCTGCCAGACGGCTCGGATTCGCTCGCGATCCACCGCATCGGATACCTTGGATTGTCCTGGGACCACAGGGTGTTCGACGGCTCAACGGCGGTGCTCTTCCTCGCCCGCATCAAGGAGAATCTCGAGACGTGGGACTGGGAGCAAGAGCTCTCGTGAGCCTGGATGCAGACAGCCCCGTGTTCCGCACAAGGTGGCTCGGACGAGTCCCATACGAAGAGGCGTGGGATCTTCAGCGGGCAATCTGGGAGGGCAAGACGGTCGGCAGGACCGCAGACGACTATCTCCTGCTCGTCGAGCACCCTCACACGTACACGGTTGGGCGAAATGGAGATGGGTCGAATCTCATCATCGACAGCGAAGCCCTCGCGGGGCTCTCAGCGACGATGCTCCATGTAGACCGCGGGGGAGATATCACCTACCACGGTCCGGGACAGCTTGTCGGCTACCCGATCGTCAGCGTCCCTCCCCTTCCCGACGGGTACGACGTTGTCGGCCACGTCCGCCGTATCGAGCAGGTGCTCATCGCGACGCTTGCCGACCTGGGCATCGATGCATGGGCCGAAGCGGGGTTCACCGGTGTGTGGACCGATGCCGGCAAGGTCGCCGCGATCGGTGTACGCGTATCGCGTGGCGTCGCAACCCACGGTTTCGCTCTCAACGTCGACCCCGCGATGGAGTACTTCGGCAACATCGTTCCTTGTGGCATTGCGGATCGGCCAGTCACCTCGGTATCCGAGATCCTCGGTGTGGCGGTGTCGATAGAGGAGGTCGTAGGGGCGCTCCTGGAGAACGCACGCGTACTGTCGGGATGCGATGCGGTTGAGACACAGCTCGGAGCGTTCGCTCGCGGCACCGGGCGTGCGAGCTTCGAGGTGGATCGGATGGTGGAGGCAGGCGTGTTCAGCCGTACCGCACCAAGTGAGATTCCCGTGATGATCAAGGGGCTGCTCGAAGGCGAGCCGCCCAAGCCATCGTGGATGAAGGCTCGCGTCGACCTACGGGATGTGAAGTACAAAGAGCTGCGAGCGCTCAATGCCGAGCTCGGGCTCAACACGGTGTGTGAGGAGGCAGGCTGTCCGAACATCTACGAGTGCTGGTCCTCTGGTACATCGACCCTGATGCTGCTCGGCGACACATGCACCCGCGCCTGCTCGTTCTGTGACATACAGACAGGGAAGCCTGGCCCCGTCGACGAAAGTGAACCAGCACGCGCGGCGGAAGCTGTCGCAGCGATGGAGCTGCGCCATGCCGTCCTCACAGCAGTCGACCGCGACGATCTTCCCGATGGGGGCGCTTCGATCTTCGCACGGACTGTCCATGAGATCCGCGAACGGCTGCCTGACTGCGATGTTGAGGTACTCATCGGGGATTTCAAGGGGAGCCGAGACATGCTCGAGGTCGTTACGGCTGCCAAGCCGACCGTCCTGAACCACAATACGGAGACCGTGTTGCGGCTTCAGCGAGAGATCCGCACTGCAGCGAACTACGCGCGTTCTCTCACCCTCCTCGCGCGAGCGAAGTGGCAGAACCCGTCCGGGACCGTCAAGTCAGGCCTCATCGTGGGCATGGGAGAGACGGACGAGGAGATAGCAGGTGCTCTCGCGGACCTGAATGCGGTAGGTGTTGACGTCGTCACCATCGGCCAGTACCTGCGGCCGACAGCCCGGCACCGCAAGGTCCACCGTTACGTGCACCCGGACGTGTTCGCCAGGTACAAGGAGATCGGTGAAGCTTTCGGGATCCGCCATGTCGAGTCAGGTCCACTCGTTCGCAGTTCGTACCACGCGAGCGAGGCCTTGGAGGCAACGCTATGACGGAGTACGCACAGCGCATGGACGCGGTGCGCGATGCAATGG
>CAYLIR010000310.1:0-2297 GCA_964383515.1 uncultured Acidimicrobiaceae bacterium | reverse complement strand
AGGATGGAGAGGAAGGACCCGTCGGCCACATGCTCTCCGAGGCGCAACGGCCCAACGACTCCCTCTGAACCGGTCATTGGCCGCCCTTTTGGACATAGTTCTTGACGAACTCCTCGGCGTTCTCTTCGAGCACGCTGTCGATTTCGTCGAGGAGGTCGTCGATCTTGTCGGCCACTTCGCTCCCACGGGTCGAGGCCGTCTCGGTGTTGTCCACGACGTCGTGCGAATCCCTGCGTGTCGATCGTTCTCGTTCAGTCATCGTTTCCTCCGAGCTTGGTGATGAGCGTGGCAGCATCCGGACTGTCGTCCAGGAGCGCTTCGACCAGGCTCTTCGTTCCTCGTAGGGGATCCATCATAGGAACGCGGATCAGGTTCGAGTCGCCCGTGTCGAAGACGAGCGAATCCCAGTTCGTTGCGACGACAGCTTCTCGGTAGCGTCGAAGCACCTCGCCCCTGAACCAGGCCCTGGTGTCTTCGGGAGGCATCTCGACGGCATCAGCAACCTGTCCATCGGTGAACAGGCGCCGCATACGGCCAGATGCCGTCAAGCGGTGGTAGAGGCCGCGCTCAGGTGCGACATCGTGGTACTGCAGGTCGAGGAGCTGCAGTTTCGTATCGTCCCATGTGAGCCCGTCACGTGCACGGTACCCTTCCATGATCTCGAGTTTCGCAGCCCAGTCAAGCCTGTCTGCAACGTGTCCATAGCCCGCAGCGAGGTCGGTGAGAACGCTCTCCCACTCGGCGATCACCTGTTCGTACACGGCAGAGACATCCGCATCGCGAGCGTACGCGCGCGCCTGTTCCAGGTAGTGCCACTGCAATGCAATCGCACTCGAGCGTGTACCGCCACGTAGCTCGAGGCCATGGTTCATGGTGAGGTCCCTGCTCACCACGCGTGCGGCACTTACCGGAGAACGCAGTCGGACGGGTTCATCTAGAGCCCCTGCTTCGAGCGCCATCAACAGCAGCGAGGTCGCACCGAGTTTCACGAATGTCTGCACCTCGGACAGGTTGGCATCTCCGAAGATGACGTGGAGCCTGCGGTACCTGGCAGGGTCGGCGTGCGGCTCGTCGCGCGTGTTGATGATCGGGCGTTTGATCGTGGTTTCGAGACCTATCTCCTCCTCGAAGAAGTCTGCCCGCTGCGCTATCTGAAAGTGCGTATGGTCCCTGCCGTGTTCCGCTCCGAGCTTTCCCGACCCGGTGAGGATCTGCCGAGATACCAGGAATGCCGTGAGATGGTGGACGATGTCGGAGAACGGCACCTTCCGATCGACGAGATAGTTCTCGTGGGCTCCGTAAGAGTTCCCCTTCCCGTCGCTGTTGTTCTTGTGGAGGATGACGGTCCTCCCCTCTCCGATGAGCAGTCCCGCTGCCACGGCTGCCCGATGCATCACGAGCTCGCCAGCCTTGTCATAGAGCGTCGCGGTGAGTGGATCGGCGCATTCGGGTGCTGAGTACTCGGGATGTGCGTGGTCCACATAGAGGCGCGCTCCGTTGTTGAGCACGGTGTTCACGAGGCCCGAATCGGTTTCATCCACAGATTGGCCAGCCAAGGAGAAACCCCGTGCGTCCCTGCCGGGAGACTCATCGACGTAGGACCACCGCACGGTGGGGTTGCCGCCGGAGAACGCGTTGACGACCAGTGCCGAAGCCGTCACGGGGTTGAACGCATCGTCGTTCGTGATCGTGATGCCGTACTCGACCTCAGTGCCGATGACCGTGGTGTGCATAGACGCTCAGAGGTACTGGCCGGGTGCGACGGCTTCGATCGTCCGCTGCTCACCCTCGCCGTTGATGAGGGTACGCACATAGACGATCCGCTCGCCCTTCTTCCCCGAGATACGAGCCCAGTCGTCTGGATTCGTCGTGTTCGGAAGGTCCTCCTGCTCGCGGAACTCCTGGAGCACAGCGTTCGTGAAGTCTGCGATCCTGAGACCTGAGCCCTCGCCGGCGATCTCGCGCTTGATCGCGTCCTTCTTTGCTCGCCGAACCACGTTCTCGATCATCGCTCCCGACGAGAAGTCCTTGAAGAACAGCTCTTCGCGGTCTCCGTTGGCATAGGTGACTTCGAGGAACCGATTCTCGAGGTTTGTCGAGTACATCGTTTCCACAGCTGCATCGATGGCTGCGGCTCGGAACGCTTCGACACCGCCATGGTCGGCGACTTCGGTGGTGTCGAACGGTAGGTGATCTTTCACGTAGATGCCGAAGATCTTGGTTGCTGCTTCCTGGGAAGGTCGATTGATCTTGATCTTGACATCCAGCCTTCCTGGTCGCAGGATCGCCGGATCGAT
>CAYLIR010000309.1:0-2307 GCA_964383515.1 uncultured Acidimicrobiaceae bacterium | reverse complement strand
CACACGCTCGTCGACGCAGAACGCATGTGCCCTCTCCACGGACGCTTCCGGATCACCTGCGACCTTGTGTTGGCCCGAAACCGCCTTGTTTGGCCGCTCCGTGAATGAACAACGCGAGCACAGGTCGACCACAGGCACTTCGGCAGCGTCGGCGATCCTCCAGAACCCCGACCTCCGGTGGCTGGCCTTTGCCCATGTCCCCTCCGCAGCGATGAGGATCAGCGAGCACGGCCACCTCGTCACGGCGCCCTTGATGAGGAACTTGCCCTTCACGTCGAAGGGGTTGGCGACACCGGCGAAGATGCAGACATCCCCGTTCGACGTGTGGGGAAATCCGATGGTCACCGCCTTGTCGATCGCGGGCCGCTCACCGAATGTACCGCTCGCACAGCCAGTCCATGGTGAGCAACCTATCGCTGTGCGCGCTGCCAGATGCCGAGCACACCATGGCACCGAGCGTCCCTACGCTGGGCGTATGCCATTGGACATCGCCACCATCAGATCAGGGTTCCCTGCGCTCGAGCGCACACTCAACGAAGTGCCCGTTGCCTATCTCGACGGCCCGGGAGGCACACAGGCGCACGGTTCCGTCATCGACGCCATGGCCGAATTCCTCTCCCGCGGCGGGAGCAACCTCCATGGGCCGTTCGCCACCTCAGCAGAGACCGACATCGTCCTGGAGAATGCTCGCCGCGCTGTCGCTGATCTGTTCGGCGCCGACCCACGCGAGATCGTGTTCGGTCAGAACATGACATCGCTCACCTTCGCTGTGTCCCGTGCGCTTGCACGCACATGGGCCGAAGGGGACAACATCGTCGTCACACGGCTTGACCATGACGCCAACGTGTCGCCATGGCTGCTGGCGGCAAGAGATGCGAACGTCGAGGTGCGCTCCATCGATTTCAACGCGGACGACGGGTGCACGCTCGACCTTGCAACGCTTGGCTCTGCCCTCGACGACCGCACGCGCCTGGTGGCCTTCACCCACGCGTCGAACGCCGTCGGCACGATTCCACCGGTGGCAGCCATCGTCGAGGCAGCACACGCTGTGGGTGCCCTCGCGTACGTCGACGCCGTCCACTACACGCCCCACGGGCTCGTCGACGTTCGCGCAACGGGGGCGGACTTCCTCGTCGCATCCGCGTACAAGTGGTTCGGCCCGCACACGGGATGCCTGTACGGCAGAGCGACCCTGCTCGAAGAGATCGAGCCGTACAAGCTGCGTCCTGCTCCCGATACGGCACCAGACAAGTGGGAGACGGGAACGCAATCCTTCGAATCGCTCGCGGGCGTCACCGCGGCGATCGACTACATAGCATCGCTGGGTACCGGCACCACACGACGCGAGCAGATCAGCTCAGCGTACGAGGCCATCACCGCCCATGAGCAGGCTCTGGCACACCGTTTTCTCGCGGCACTGAGCTCCATCGACGGGATAACCCTCTACGGCGAACCGACACCCCACGGGCGCACGCCGACGTTCGCCATCGACGTGGCTGGCGTGCCGCCAAGGTCCGTAGCCCGACATCTCGGCGATGCGGGATGCTTCGTCTGGTCTGGCGACTACTACGCGTACGACGTCATGCACCGCCTCGGCATGGCACCCGATGGGCTCGTGCGGATCGGTTTCGTGCACTACAACACGATCGATGAGGTCGACAGGGTCCTTGGCGAACTGCAGGCACTCGCCTAGCGCGGACCTGGTCGGCGCCTCGGGCGCCAGCACATTCCCATGGCATCCGTTCTCTGGCGAGTGCATCCCCGACACGGGAGACGATGGCCCTCATTGGGATCGAACTGGCAGCAAGCCACGTGCCATCCCCGACACGGGAGACGATGGCACTCATTGGGATCGAACTGGCAGCAAGCCACGTGCCATCCCCGCTACGGGAGACGATGGCCGACGAATCACCGTGGCAAGCTGTTCCGCTGAGGTAGAATCGGTTGTCTGACGTCGAAGCAGAGCTGGGGACCAGGAACCATGCGCAAGTACATCATCGCTGCCGCGGCAGGGCTCCCGCTGATCGTGCTGCTCATCATCGGTGCTGCGTACCTACACGATGAGGTCATCGGCGCCGAACGCGTGAGTCGTGGCGTCACCGTGGTTGGGGTCGACGTGTCCCGAGCCACACCACAGGAGGCGGCAGCGGTCGTCCGGGCTCACGAAGCCGATCTGCTTGCAGCCCCGGGCCTGCAAGCAACGACATGACCGGCTCGAACTGCACCATCGAATCGGGTGACTGATGCACCATGACCAGCGCCGGGCCGCTACCGGCACTCATACAGTGGAGCTGGCCAAAGGGTCCT
>CAYLIR010000308.1:0-2312 GCA_964383515.1 uncultured Acidimicrobiaceae bacterium | reverse complement strand
TGGGCCGCACCTGGGCCGCAACAGGGGTGAAAACGTGAGAAATGATGCGAGATGATGAGAGGCGAAAACGCAAGCACAGCAAGGGTTTCAGCCGTTTTGCCTTGGTACGCAAGACCCCCCAAATCGGTTTAGGAAACCGGTGCTCTATCCCCTGAGCTACGAGGGCGGGTTCGCGAGGTTACCTTGCCTAGTACCTTGTGACATACCTGTATGTCGGAAGACATGTTGTGTTCGAGGGCAGCAGATGGCCATGGTGGCCTACGCTCTGGGCATGGCTGACAATGTGAGTTCGTCGCGTACGGTGCCGACTGTCGTTGTATCGCGTCGCATCCGGCCCGGGTGCACGCATGCGTTCAGGGAGTGGGACAGTCGCATACGCGAAACTGCATCGAGCTTCCCTGGGTTCCTCGCAACCGAGGTGCAACCGCCGAACGCGTCGCATCCGGGGGAGTGGGTCACGGTGTACTCGTTCGACTCGTCTGAGCACCTCGACGACTGGCTCAACTCTGCCGAACGGCACAGGTTCATGGAGGAGGTCACCGGCCTCATCGAGGGAGACGCAAGGGAGCAGCGTATCGCCGGGACGGGGAAGGCGCCTGAGCCGGTCACGCTCGTGCTCTCCCAGAAGATCTCGCCATGCGACCAGGAAGAGTTCGAGCGGCTTCACGAGAACGTGGTCGAACGACTCCGCCAGTTTCCTGGATTCGTCGGTTCGGAGCTGCTCCCTCCCGTCGAGGGTATCCAGGACGATCTTGTGGTGGTTGCATCTTTCGCGTCGCGTGAAGACTTGGACCGCTGGCTCGAATCGGACTCTCGACGCGAATGGCTCGAGATGATCGACGGCCTCATCGAAGGTGAGCGAACGCTCAATGTGGTCGGTGGATTCGGTGGCTGGTTCACTGCCAAGCGATCGCGCCCAGCCGGACCGAAGAAGTGGAAGCAGTCGATAGCGGTGTTCATCGCCCTGTTCCCCACGGTGCTTGCGATCACGTTCATCCGCGGCATGGTCGCTCCGAACATGAACGTCGTGCTTGCCGTGTTCGTCGGGAACGTGCTCGGCATCCTCATCTTGACCTACATCCTCATGCCGCCATTGACGCGGCTACTCGACGACTGGCTGAGTCGCTGAGTCCGTGAGGTCGGGGCACAAGAGAGCGGCTGCTTCTGCTGCTGTCTCCGGCGAAACGATGCGGATCGCGTACCCAGAGTGCACGACGACGTGGTCGCCGACACATGCATCGGGGACCATCACGAGGTTCACGTCGAGCTCGCGGTCCGGGAACACGACGGTTCCCGGAACCATCGCTTGCGTGGGCGAGCCGATCGCCCTGATACGGCCGGGAACGGCGATGCACACGCTAGGGCCCACCTGTGACGATCGACACGAGCCGTACGTCGAGCGCGTCGAGCGCAGCTGCATCGTCTGACTTTGTGATGTCGAGATGTGCCCCTTCGGCCACAGTTCCGATGGCGGCATCGTCGAAGTGGCTGGCGAATCCATCTGGCGTGACGTGGCTGAGCGCGCCGATCTCGATCCTCACTGTCTCCACGTTGCCTGCCCTGTGGTCCCTGGCAACGCGGCAGACTTCCCGCACGATGTCGGATGCGAGCCGAGACTCATGCATCGTGAAGTTCCTTTGCCACCTGTTCGACCGCTGCTCTCACTTCGGGGGACATGGGGGAGCCGTGGTCGAGATGGCCAGCCTCTATCCCATACACGATCAGGGACCGCGGCAACCTGTCGATAGCTCGAGCGAGTTCCACGACCGCAGCAGGGCCGAAGGCGTGTGTGGAGGCGAACGCGCCCGCTGGGAGCGTGTCGCCTATGGCATCGAGCCGTACAACGGTGCCCGTCGGTGATCCTGAACGCATGGCGTCCACGATGACCACATCGTCGTTCTCGGTCCACAGATCGATGAGCGAGAGCGATCCTGCGGTGAGCCGGGACACCTCCCAGGAGGTCACCCTTTTCGCGACCTCCCACCCTGCGGCGTCGTCACCGCGGTCCGGGTTCCCGATACCGATCAGTCTGCGGGCCACGGTGCCTAGGTCCGATCTACGGTCAGGTCGAGGAAGTGCGTGGCGCACGAGATGCACGGGTCGTAGTTGCGGATCGCCTGCTCAAGCTGCCAGCCGAGGGTCTCGTCATCGAGGTGCGTGCGCCCGGTCACATACCGTCGGAGGTCCTCTTCGATCGACTTTTGGTTCTGCGATGTCGGCGGGACTATCTGTGCATCGGCGATGAGTCCGTCGGCGTCGATCTCGTAGCGGTGGTAGAGCAATCCGCGGGGTGCCTCGCTCGCACCATGGCC
>CAYLIR010000307.1:0-2388 GCA_964383515.1 uncultured Acidimicrobiaceae bacterium | reverse complement strand
TGCGTGCAACAGGGGAGGTGCTCGAAGAGGCACTTCGCCAACACGGTGTCGATGCGCGGCTGACGAAGATCGTTCCTGGCCCTACGGTGACGCGATACGAGATAGAGCTCGCGCCGGGTGTGAAGGTGAGCAAGGTCACGAACTTGAGCAACGACATCGCCTACGCGTTGGCGTCTGCTGATGTTCGCATACTCGCTCCCATCCCCGGCAAGTCTGCTATCGGCGTCGAGGTACCGAACCGGAATCGTCACCTGGTCACGGTCGGCGATGTGCTGCGCTCTGACGTTGCCCAAGCCGACCACGATCCGATGCTCGTGAGCCTCGGCATGGACGTCTCGGGTGCACCACGGATGCTGCGCCTCACCGAGCTTCCGCACGTGCTCATCGCCGGTGCAACCGGCGCCGGGAAGTCTTCGTGCATCAACTCGCTGCTGACGTCGATCCTCATGCGGGCGACACCAGAAGAGGTGCGCTTGATCCTCGTGGACCCCAAGCGCGTCGAGTTGGGTCAGTACAACGATGTGCCGCATCTCCTGACACGGGTCATCACGAATCCGAAGAAGGCAGCCGACGCTCTGCAGTGGGCAGTCAGCGAGATGGATCGCCGATACGATCTCCTTGCCGATTCGGGGGTGCGCGATATCGACTCGTATCGTGAGAAGTACGATGCCGGCGGCATCGACGAGGAGCTCTTCGACCGATTCCCCTTCATCGTCATCGTCGTCGATGAGCTCAACGACCTCATGATGGTGTCCGGCAGAGTTGTCGAAGACGCGATCGTGCGGATCGCGCAGATGGCCCGAGCTGTTGGCATCCACCTCGTCCTTGCCACCCAGCGCCCTTCAGTCAACGTCATCACGGGTGTCATCAAAGCCAACGTGCCGTCTCGTCTCGCCTTCTCCGTCGCGTCACAGACCGACTCTCGCGTCATCATCGATGCTGCAGGTGCCGAGAAGCTGGTAGGCCTTGGAGACATGCTCGTCGTCACATCACGAGATCCGAAACCCGAACGCATCCAGGGATCGTTCGTCTCTGAGGCAGAGATCCATGCGGCGGTCGATTGGGTACGCGGGCAGATGGAGGCCAGGTACCGCGACGAGGAGGTGTTCGAGCAAGCCCAGCAGCAGCTGGCAGACGTCGAGGAGTTCGATGGGGAAGACCCTGAGATCATGCGCCAGGCGATCGAGCTGATCGTACGATCGCAGCTCGGCTCCACGTCGATGCTCCAGCGAAAGCTTCGTATCGGCTTCGCGCGTGCAGGCAGGGTCATGGACATCCTGGAAGCGAAAGGGATCGTCGGTCCGTCTGAGGGGTCGAAAGCGAGGACCGTCCTCGTGACGGAAGAAGAACTGGATACTGTTCTCGGCTAGGGATCGCCAGTCCCGGCCAGAAGAGGAGCGCCGTCGCCCGCGGCGCTCTTCGTCATGGTGGACATTGCCTCGTCACGGTGCACTTCGTCATCGAGACCCGGCGCCGAATGTGGTGCTATTCCATCAGGAGGTTCTTGTATTGAGCGCGGACGACCTTCTTGTCGAACTTACCGGTGCCGGTCTTGGGGATCGCGTCGATGAAGATGATCTCGTCCGGCATCCACCAGTGCGCTATGCGGCCATCGAGGTAGTCCCGGATATCCTTGGGGGTCACGGAGGCACCCTCGCGTGGGACGATGAAGGCGGCTGGCCGTTCCTGCCACTTGGGATGTGCAAGTCCTACGACGGTGGCTTCGACCACGTCAGGGTGTCCCATGATGGCGTTCTCGACGTCCAGTGATGAGATCCACTCCCCACCGGACTTGATGACGTCCTTGGCCCTGTCGGTGATCCTGATGTACCCGTCTGGCGTGATCTTGCACACATCGCCTGTGCGAAGCCAGCCGTCGACGAACGATTCTGCTGAGCGGGGATCGTTGTAGTACTCGGCTGCGATCCAGGGCCCGCGGATCAACAGCTCTCCGAATGCCTCTCCGTCGTGGGGAAGCGGCTCGAAGTTCGCGTCGACGATCTTCACCTCAAGCCCGGGTATGGGCCGGCCTGCTGTTTCGAGCACATCGAGTTGATCCTCCCAGTCCCACGCTTCCATCCAGGGCTTGAGGGTCGCAGCAGCAGCGACGGGGTTGGTCTCGGTCATGCCCCATCCCTGGACGACTCGGACGCCTGCGTTCTTCTCGAACCAGTCGATCATCGATCGCGGCACAGCAGATCCGCCGCAGAACAGGTTGTTGATGTGGGAGATGTCGACTTCGGGGTGCGCTTCAAGGTGTTGTTGGATGCCGAGCCATACCGTGGGGACTCCCGCTGAGAACGTCACGTGTTCGTCGACATAGAGCTTGGTGAGGCCAGCGCCCGAGAGATCCGGCCCTGGATAGGTGAGTTTCGCTCCGACCGTAAC
>CAYLIR010000306.1:0-2389 GCA_964383515.1 uncultured Acidimicrobiaceae bacterium | reverse complement strand
TCCGCGAAGTGCGCCAAGAACTCAAGAAGGTTGCGTGGCCGTCTCGCGAGGAACTGATGACCTACACGGTGGTCGTCTTCACCATGACCACTGCCCTCACCCTCATCGTGTTCGCCCTCGACTGGGGATTCTCCAAACTCGTTACCAACGTTCTGAGAGCTATCACCTGATGACAGATCAAACCGCCGATATCGCAGTGGACAGCACACCTGAGGCCGTTGAGCCCAAGCCGGTCAGCCCGTACAACCTCCCGGGGGGCTGGTACGTGATCCACTCGTACTCCGGATACGAGAAGAAGGTCAAGGCCAACCTCGAGAATCGGGTCAAATCGATGCACCTCGAGGACAAGATCTTCGACATCGTCATACCGATGGAAGAGGTTGTCGAATACAAGAACGGCAAGAAGGTCACCGTTGATCGCAAGAAGTTCCCCGGGTACGTCCTCGTGCGCATGTACATGGACGACGACTCGTGGTACGCCGTTCGCAACACGCCGAATGTCACAGGCTTCGTGGGGTCGAGCACGACTCCGAGTCCCTTGTCCCGCCGTGAGGTCGAACGGATCTTGGGTGTCGAGAAGGAAGAAGGCGCCAAGAAAGACAAGCCGACGTTCAAGCCCGCATGGGATGTTGGAGAAACGGTCCGGGTCGTTGGCGGTCCTTTCGCCGATTTCAACGGTGTCATCGAAGATATCAACGTCGAACAGTCGAAGGTCCGCGTGCTCGTGGACATCTTCGGTCGCGAGACACCCGTCGAACTGAGCTTCGACCAGATCGTCAAGTACTAACAACAAGGAAACTGAACCATGGGTCGCAAGAAACTGATGACTGTGCTCAAGCTGCAGATCCCCGCTGGACAGGCAAGCCCTGCACCACCGGTCGGACCGGCTCTCGGCCAGCATGGCGTCAACATCATGGATTTCGTCCAGGCCTACAACAACGCCACACAGGCACAGGCCGGGACGATCATCCCCGTAGAGATCTCCATCTTTGAAGATCGCTCGTTCACGTTCATCACGAAGACGCCGCCTGCAGCGGTACTGCTGCGTCAGGCTGCGAAGATCGAGAAGGGCTCTCCTGTCCCTCACCTTGAGAAGGTCGGATCGGTCACACGAGACCAGGTTCGCGAGATCGCAGAGACGAAGATGCCAGACCTCAACGCGAACGACATCGACAACGCGATGTTGATCATCGAGGGCACCGCGCGGTCGATGGGCCTCGACGTCGTCGACGCGTAGCATCACATATCCAACCGTTCGGCAAGGACGGACCATGTGGGAGGGCACCAGCCCGACACACCACGAAAGGAAACACCCGATGGGCATTTCGAAGAAGCGTGCTGAGGTTCAGCACAAGTACGACCCAGACACGTTGTACGGCCCCGAAGACGCGGTGGGCCTCGTCAAGAGTCTCGCGAGCGCGAACTTCGACGAATCGGTCGACGTCGTCTACCACCTTGGAATCGACGCACGCCAAGCAGACCAACTCGTGCGGTCGACCGTATCGCTTCCCCACGGGACGGGGAAGGACGTCAAGGTCGTTGTCTTCGCCAACGACCAGGCACAGGAGGCCGAAGATGCTGGTGCCGACATCGTAGGTGGCAAGGAACTCGGTGAGAAGATCGCCGCAGGGATGCCGCTTGACTGGGACGTGACCATTGCGAGCCCCGACATGATGCCGGTTGTCGGCAAGCTTGGACAGCTCCTCGGGCCGCGGGGGCTCATGCCGAACCCCAAGTCTGGAACGGTCACGAAGGACATCGGCAAGACGGTCGCTGCGTTCAAGGCGGGTCGTGTCGAGTATCGCAACGATCGCTACGGCAATGTCCACGTGCCTATTGGGCGTGTGTCTTTCGATGGTGACGCGTTGGTGGACAACCTCCTCGCGGTTTCAGATGAGATCCAGAGGGCGAAACCTGCATCATCCAAGGGCAAGTACATGCAGAAGGTCGTGCTCTCGTCGACGATGGGTCCTGGCATCAAGGTCGATCCTTCCGCGATCGCTGACCTCATCAAGCAACGTCGCTAGCTACGACGAGCGACTCTCGATCCTGCACATGCGCTCAGCGCATCCCTGACAGCGGTCGCAGCGCCTGCGTGCGCTTGGCGTCGGTGTTGACAACAGCGCGGAAGCCGACCACCATGGGGGGACATAGTGGGGGACCGAACGAGACAGGATCAGAGGCGATCCACCACCGCCTCGCTGGGTGACTACGTCGCTTCGGGTCACATAGGCCGGCCCCTACCCCGGCCTGCTGGAGTGACGCACGCGAGTTGACGGCTACCTGGCCCGCCGTCTGCTCGACTCTCGGAAGAGACCACACCGTCCGCTCCGACGGTCCCCCGCTATTCCTCTTTCCTGCTCGTCCCTTCTTTCCTGCTCGTCCCTTC
>CAYLIR010000305.1:0-2396 GCA_964383515.1 uncultured Acidimicrobiaceae bacterium | reverse complement strand
CAGACGCGATTCCGAACACGCCGATCGCGACAGCGATCGCCAGTTCGAAGTTGTTGCCCGCGGCGGTAAACGCCATCGACGCGTTCTTGTCGTAGGTGAATCCCATCCGGTACCCGACGATGAACGACCCGAACCACATGATGGCGAAATAGGCCACGAGCGGCAGGGCGATGCGCACGACATCGAACGGTTGGGACGTGATCGTCTCGCCTTGGAGGGCGAACATGATGACGACCGTGTACAGCAGCCCCCACAGTGCAATCGGGCCTATCGCGGGAAGAAACACGTGCTCGTACCAGTCGACACCCTTGTTTCGTTCCCCCCATACACGTGTCAGGTACCCGGCAAGCAAGGGGAGACCGAGGAAGACCAGCACGGTCTTGGCGATGGCCCACACGGAGATGTCAAGCGCGGCACCGTCGTCGAGCCCGAGCCATTGGGGAAGCGCCTGGAGGTAGAACCAGCCGAGGATCGCGTACGCAACGACCTGGAACACCGAGTTCAGGGCGACGAGGACCGCCGCTGCTTCACTGCTGCCGCAGGCAAGGTCGTTCCAGATGAGGACCATCGCGATGCACCGGGCAAGCCCGACGATGATGAGCCCGGTGCGGTACGCGGGGAGGTCTGGCAGCAAGACCCATGCGAGGGCGAACATCACAGCAGGCCCGACGATCCAGTTGAGCACGAGCGAAGTGCCCATGAGTCGCCGGTCGGCGGCGATCTCTCCCACTTTCGAGTACTTCACCTTGGCAAGGACGGGATACATCATCGCGAACAAGCCGATCGCGATGGGGAGCGATACCGTATCGACCTTGATCGTATCGAGGGTGTCGTTGAGGCCCTCGAACATCCTGCCTGCGAACAACCCGACCGCCATCGCGAGGAGTATCCACACGGGCAGGTACCTGTCGAGCGTCGACAGTTTCCTCACGACACCGACATCGACACCTCCTACGGGCTCTCGCATACGTTTCCCTTCCTGGGCCTCGCCCCGATGACACCCACGGTGTCACATCCAGTTGCCACAGTGTTGGAGATCGTCCGAAGCGTTTCGATGCTTCCACGACCACCTTCGCTCGCAACGTGCACGCTGTGCCGGCCGACGTCGTGCACCATGTCAGCCGACAGCACCTGCGAGTATCTGCGTGAGCTCCTGGACCGTCGGCACCCGTCCCACGGTCTTGACCTCACCGTCGATGGCGAGAGCTGGCGTCGACATCACCCCATAGGAGATGATCTCCGCGTAGTCCGTCACCTTGTCGATGGGGATATCCATGCCAAGCTCGGTGAGCGCTTCGTTGGTTGCCTTCTCGAGGGCGTTGCAGTTCTTGCAACCCGATCCGAGTACTTCGATCTTCATATGGGGTTCCTTGTGTCGTTGCTAGATGACGGTATTGAAGAGAAAGCCGACGGCGAGGATGCCGGTCCCGACGACGGCGACGAACGTGGCGAGCAGTTTCGGTTGCAGCACTCGGCGCAGCAGGATCATCTCGGGGAGCGACAGGGCCACAACGGCCATCATGAACGCGAGGACCGTCCCGAGCGGTATTCCCTTGTCCGAGAGCGCCTGCACGAGGGGGATCACCCCAGCGGCGTTCGAGTACAGCGGGATCCCCAGCAGAACCGCTATCGGCACAGCGAGCGGATTGCCCGGACCGGCCACCGACGCGAAGAAGTCCTGCGGAGCCCATCCATGGATCGCCGCACCGAGAGCGATACCCACGAGCAGGTACGGCCAGATCCTCCCGATGATCGCTTTGACCTCCTGCCAACCCAGGGCGAGACGGTCCTCCCACGGCATGTCCGTGGAGGGCTCGATGAGTTCGCCACGTAGTTTCGTCTCAAACACGAACGGTTCGACCCAGCGCTCAAGGTGGAGCCTTCCAAGGGTGTACCCGGCGACGATCGCCACGAGGAGGCCGAACACGACGTAGAGCGTCGCCACTTTCAGTCCGAACATGCCGAGGATCAGGATCACAGCGACCTCGTTGACCATCGGTGATGCGATGAGGAAACTGAGGGTGACACCAAGCGGCACTCCTGCAGCGACGAACCCTATGAATGCGGGCACCGCAGAGCATGAGCAGAACGGTGTGACGACGCCGAGTCCTGCCGCTGCAACATTGCCGAAACCTTCGCGTCGGCCACCGAGCAGCGACCGCGTTCGTTCGATGGTGATGAAGCTTCGCAGCACGGTGACGATGAAGATGATGCCGCCGAGCAGCAACAGGATCTTCGTCGTGTCGTATGCGAAGAAGTGGACAGCTTCACCGACGCGACTCTCCGGGTCGAGGCCGACGAGGTCGTAGACCACATGATCCCAGAACGTCCCGTTGACGAGGTATCCGACGATCCAAGCGACTGCTGCAGCCAGGAGCAACCCCCACATGCGAACA